>JAIQEZ010000194.1 GCA_020073545.1 Terriglobia bacterium
TCTTCGTGTCCACAGTGGGCCGCGATGAGGCCGTGATCCGCGAGTACATCCGGAAGCAGGAGCAAGAAGACAAGCGACTGGACCAGATGAACCTGTGGCGATGAGCGGCCACCGTCAAGGTGGCTCAACCAATCTGGGGCCGCGTTAGCGACCCCGCCTAGCCGCTTTGAGCGGCTCACAACTTAAAGCCCCCGGCTTTGCCGGGGGATACTTACTGGTTGCAGGATGGTTGGCCGGCTTCACTTGCCTCTGCAGGCGCGCCACGGCTTCCTGCGCGCCTTTTGCCTCTTCGGCGTCTCTTGTAGAGGGAAGCTCGTCGAGATAGTGCTGGTAGGCCTCGAGGGCTTTCCGCTTGAGACCCATCTTCTCGTACACTTTCCCCAGGCCCAAATATGCTGGTGCGTAATGGGGATTGGTCTTGACCGCCTCTTGAAAGCGGCTTAAAGCTGCCTTCAGCTTCTTCCTGCGCAAATAGTAGTTTCCGATTTCGACGGATTTCGCCGGCCCAGGGCTGGCGTATTTCCAACTGTCCTCTGGTACGGGGGGTGGCACCTCTTTTTCCTGTGCATGAAGCGCCGGTCCAGCCAGGGCGAGCCCCAGCGCCACGACCAGAGACGTCTTCACCCACATAGGCATAACTGGAATTCTCCCCCGCCGTTGCGGCGTGGGTCAACGTTCGCCGGCGACTGGGATGATCAGTCTGTCCTTAGCAGTTTGCTGAAAAACCTTCCGAGCATGTCATCCTGATCCCGCCGTGGCGGGAGAAGGATCTGCTTTATTGTATCATCAACAACTTACGAGATTCTCCGTCGGACCAGCTGGCCCGGCTCGTACTCCCACTCGCGCGGCTGGGGACTGGGGATTCGGGGTTGGGGAGGGCGCAAGACCGTGGGGCGGCCCCTCCCGACTCCAGCGGGATCGCCGCTGCACTTTTCTCAGCACCCTGTCCGATGCTCGGGGATAATGGATCGTTGAGGAGCCGGTGAACCCAACACTGACGGAAAAAGCCGAAGCTCTACCCGCGCAGCCCGGGGTGTACGTTTTCAAGGACGAGGCGGGCCAGCCCATCTACGTGGGAAAAGCCAAATCGCTGCGGCACCGCGTGCGTTCCTATTTCCAGGAGTCGCGCCTTGGCGATGAGAAACGCGACCGCATGCTCGAGGCCGCGCACGACCTCGAGACCATCCTCGTGGACAACGAGCACGAGGCCATGGCGCTCGAGAACAACCTGATCAAGCAGTTCAAGCCCCGCTACAACATTCTCCTCCGCGACGACAAGACCTACCCCTATATCAAGTTGACGGCTTACGAGCGATTCCCGCGCGTTTATGTGACGCGGCGCCTCAAAAAAGACGGTTCGGTTTATTACGGCCCGTACTTTCCCGCGAACCTGGCCTATCGAATCGTGGATTTCATTCACCGGCACTTCCTCGTTCCCTCCTGCCACGTGGACCTGACGCGTTATCATCCGCGGCCGTGTTTGCAGTATTACATCAAGCGCTGCCTCGGACCGTGCGTGGAGAACTTGACCACACCGGAGCGTTACGCGGAAGCCGGTCGGGACGCGCGGCTGCTGCTGGAGGGCCGGGAAAGCGATTTGGTCCGTAGTCTCCACGACCGCATGGCGGAAGCTTCCCACCAGTTGGAGTTTGAGGATGCGGCCCGCTATCGCGACCAGATTCAGACGGTGGAGGAACTCCGCGAACGGCAGAAGATGGCGGCCTATTCCGGAGAGGAAGCCGACATTCTGGGGTTCCACCAGGAAGGCCCGCTGGTCGCCGTCAACCTCTTTCACCTGCGCGGCGGGCGCGTGCTCGACCGGCGCGAGTTCTTCTGGGAAGACTTGGTGGAATTCAACGCCCGCGAATTCTTCTCCTCACTGCTGAAGCAAATCTACCTGGACCAGCAGTACCTGCCGGGTGAGATTCATTCGCCCGTGGATTTCGACGATCGGGAGATCCTGGAAGAGTTGCTTGCGGAAAAGCGTGGCCACCCCGTGCATATCCTGACGCCCCGGGCCGGCCGCAAGCGCGCGCTTCTGGAACTGGTAGCGCGCAATGCCCGGCACTCCTTCGAGCGGCGCTTCCGGATTCTGAAGCCTCACGCTCGCGAGGTCCTGGAGAGCCTGGGCGAAGCGCTCGACCTACCCCAGCCGCCGAACCGCATCGAGGCCTTCGACGTTTCTCACACCCAGGGGACCGACATCGTCGCTTCCATGGTGGTCTGGGAAGCGGGGAAGATGGAAAAATCCGGCTATCGGAAATTCATCATCAAGGGTGTGCCCCAGAATGATGATTTCGCCAGCATGAAAGAAGTCGTGGGACGCCGCTATCGGCGATTGCAGGAAGAGAAGAAAACGTTCCCGGATCTGGTGCTCATCGACGGCGTCGTCGGTCAGCTTCATGCGGCGGCGGCGGCGCTGCAAGACTTGGGAATTATCAACCAAGCGCTGGCGAGCATCGCTAAGCGGGAGGAAATCCTTTTTGTGCAGGGTCGCGAGAATGAGCCCATCGTGTTGGATCACCACTCCCCGGCGCTGCGCCTGATCCAGCAGATCCGTGATGAAGCCCACCGTTTTGCGGTTACCTTTCATCGCGCCCGGCGCGCCAAACGCGAGGTCACCACCGAACTTTTGCAGATTCCGGGGGTGGGGGAGAAAACCGCCCGCAAACTCCTCAGCCACTTTGGAAGCCTGAGCAAACTGCAAGCCCTCTCTCCGGAAGAGCTGGGGCAAGTTGTGAAACCAGCTCAGGCCAGGCGGATTTTCGAGTACCTCGCCCAGCACGGCGGCGGGATGTGAAAATACACCGTCTGGCCGGTCTAATAATAATCGCAAGTATAATCACGAATTTATTTTGTTCCCTGCACATTAGAGTGATAGATTAGAAGGTCCGAGAGGTGGAGGTATCCCATGGCACACTGTAATGTCTCAACAAAAGTTGCATATTTCCTGGCAGGGTTTGGGATTGGGGCTGCGGTTGCTTTGCTCTTTGCGCCCCTTTCCGGTGAGGAAACGCGGAAACTGATTGTCGACAAAGCGGAAGAAGGGAAGGACTATGTCGCCTCCAAGGGCCGCGAGCTCCGCAAGCAGGCGGGAGACCTCGTCGACCAAGGCAAAGAACTGGTAAGCAAACAGAAAGAGCGTCTGGCGGATGTCCTGGAAGCAGGTAAGCAGGCGGCGCGCGAAACCTTCGCACGCTAGTCGAGGGGAGGGAACCAATGAGTGAAGAAAACGGTGCATCCAAAGTGGGATTTTTCCTGGCCGGCTTGGGGATCGGCGCAGTTCTCGCCCTGCTCTTCGCACCGCGTTCCGGACAAGAGACCCGGGACATGCTTGCGCAGAAGGCGGGCGAGGGTCGTGACTTTGTCAAAACGAAGACCGACGAGTTCCGCAAGCAGGCGGAAGAGGCGGTTGAGAAAGGCAAGGACTTGGTCACCAAGCAGAAGGAACGGCTCTCCGCTGCGCTGGAAGCGGGCAAGCAAGCCTACCAGGATGAGAAGGCCAAAGTGAAGTAAGGCGCCTGAGGCGGCTAAGCCTCATGTGAGCGAATCATGGAGCAAAACACTGCGCTGACCGTGGCTGTGATTCTTGTGGCGATCGCGGTTCTGATGCAGGCCGGCTCGATGCTGGGGATCTGGCTTACCCTCCGCAAAATCCCCGGGCAGATCGAAAGCGTGCGTGCGGACGTCAAGCAGCGTCTCGATCCTCTGACGCAGTCCGCGCTCGAGATCGTCAACAACTCGCGCGAGCCTTTGCGAAACATTACCGCGAACCTCTCTGAGATTAGTACCATGCTCCGCGACCGCACGAGCAATGTGGATGCGGTGGCCGCGGAGCTGCTGGAGAAGAGCCGACAACAGATTATCCGCGTGGACAAGATGGTTTCCGATTTGGTCGAGAAAGTTGAGACCACGGCGGAGGCTGTCCAGCGCGGCGTGCTCGGTCCCATCCAGGAAGTCTCCGCGGTCGTCAAGGGAGTGCGGTCCGGCCTGGAGTTCCTTTTTTCGCGCCGCCGTGTCACCAACGTGAGCGAAGCGACGCAGGACGAGCAGCTCTTCATCTGAAGGTCTCGCCGGTACCCGGCAGGACGACAGCCACGGCGTAGCCTCCCCATTCTCTCGCAGCCCGGCGGGAGCGGGAGGCTTTATGCGCGGTTTGCCTGCCGCAGCCCGCCGTGTGGTTCAACTATTCTCTGAGAGCACGCGTTGCCAGCCCGCCGACCCGCAGCCCGATTCGCCGCTCGCCGCTACGCAACGTCAGCTCTTGCCGTTTTCACGCGCTCAGCCTCGCCGGGCGGGACCAAGACTCGACTCATTCCTTTGCTCGGGGCACAAGGGGCCGATGCCCTGCACGCGGCGCTGGTTCGCGATACCCTGCGGAAAGTTGATTCCCTGCCACCGCTGATTGCGCGCTACGTGTTTCTGGCCTGCCCGCGCAGGCAGACCGGTCCGGCGCTCTCAGGCCTGCCGGCGCAATTCCGTTTGCTCTGCCAGCGCGGCCGGGATCTGGGGCAACGCCTCCAAAACGCCTTTCGGGTTCTCCTTCGCCATTATTCGCGAGTCGTCGTCATCGGCACCGACTCGCCCCTGCTCGCTCCTCGAGTCTTGCGCGAAGCCTTTGCTGAACTGCAAGTTTGCGACGCCGTCCTCGGTCCGTGCCCTGATGGCGGCTATTACCTAGTCGGCGTGCGTCGTCTCGATGCGGATCTCTTCCGCGGCGTTCGCTGGAGCACTGCGCAAGCTTTCCGTGACACGCTCTCGAATCTCCTGCGGCGCGGCTACTCGTGCTCAGTCCTGGAGCCTTGCGGAGATGTGGACCTTCCGGTGGACCTGGTCAGGCTCCAAGCTGCACTGAGTCGTGAGGCGTCCGCGCGGCGCCTCGCGCCCGCCACATGGAAGTTCCTGCAGTTGGGGGAGAAAGTACGGATGGCAAGGCTGTCATCTCACCGCGGGCAGGCAGCCGCGAGAAAATAGCGATCCCACCTAAGGCACCTGCGAAATCCAGCCGCCCCCCAGAACTTCATCGCGGTCGTAGAACACGGCGGCTTGGCCGGGGGTGATGGCGCGCTGCGGCTCGTGGAATTCGACGAAGGCTTCGGAATCTGCGCGCGCTTCGACTCGCGCCGCGGCGCCGGGATGATTGTGGCGAATCTTCACGTGCGCTTCCACCGCGTCGTCCGCCGCGAGCGGTCGAATCCAGTTCACATCACGCACCAGGAAACGGTTACGGAAAAGGTCGCGATCCTGGCCCACCACAACGCGATTCTTCGCCGCGTCGAGCTCGATCACATAGAGCGGCTCGCCAACGGCCACACCCAACCCCTTCCGCTGGCCCACGGTGAAATGGTGCAGCCCCTGGTGCTCGCCCAGCACGCGCCCGTCCGTGGAGACCACCTCGCCCGGCTGCGATTCCGGTTGGCGATGCTGCTCGGCCAAGTAGGCGTCAATGAACTCGCGATAGCTTCCCGTGGGCACAAAGCAAATCTCCTGGCTTTCCGGCTTCTCGGCCACGGGCAGGCGCCGGGCGCGGGCGATGGCTCGTACCTGCTGCTTGGTCATTCCGCCCAGCGGAAACACGGCGCGCGCCAGTTGTACCTGCGTCAATCCGCAAAGGAAGTAAGCCTGGTCCTTGGACTGATCGACGCCGCGCAGAAGCAGGTAGCGGCCGGTCCGCTCGTCGCGACGGATGCGCGCGTAGTGGCCGGTGGCGATGCGGTCCGCGCCAATCTGCCGCGCCGTGTCGATGAACTGCGCAAACTTGATCTCGGTGTTACACAGGCTGCAGGGGATGGGCGTTTCGCCGGCCAGGTATTGCCGGACGAAGGGTTGCACCACGGTAGATTCAAACTGCTGCTCAAGGTTGATGACGTAGTAGGGAATGCCCAGAAAGTTGGCCACGGCACGGGCGTCGTACACGTCGTCAAGCGAGCAGCAGCGGTGCTGCACAGGTCCGT
>JAIQEZ010000048.1 GCA_020073545.1 Terriglobia bacterium
GTGCCTACTTCGTCACCAGCGGTAGCAGCCTATACAAGCCGTAGCCCAGTGCGCCCAGAACGCCCAGGCGAGCGATCGGCGATGAGGCGATTGACGAGCCTAGGCTTGGTGTCCCCACGGGGACCGAGCCTCCGGAGTTCTGGGTGCCGCAATATTCCGCGCAAAACAGATGATAGGTACCGGGTTGCGTGGCGCGGAACCAGGCGGTGGTGTAACGGCCGGGCAGCACGTCCTGCTTGATGCGGAACGCCGGAACGTAGAAGCTGTGGATCACGTCCTGGGACGTCATGATCATCTTGATGTCGCGGCCCACCGGCACATGCAGCTCGTTAATCTCGCGCTGGCCATCCTCGTGCTGCAACTTCCACATCCACTGCTTGGCGACCACATAAACCTCGGTGGCACCCCGCGGCGGGGTCCGCTCCTGGAAGAAGATCACCGCACCCCAGAAGAAGATGACCAGGAAAATGCCCATGGGAATGATGGACCAGGTGAACTCCAGCGGGTTCGAGCCCTCGATCTGTTCGGCGACATGCCCGGGGCGTTTGCGATAGCGGGCAGCGAAGACCAGGATGAGGGTGTAGATGAGCACGCACATCAGTCCCGAAAGGACCAGGAGGAAGATGTACAGGGCATCTACATTGCCCGCCATGGTCGAGGCCCGTTCCGGCCACAATGGAAAATTATTGAACATATCTACCTGACCCGCTCTGCTCCTACCGGATGTCCATGGGGACGACGAAACATGACGTACATGAAAGAACCCAGGATCAGCATGGTGACCACCCCTGCCAGCCGCATGATGTTCATGATGATGGCGCCGTATTTCCCGGTCGCCGGATCGTAGTGGTAGCAATACAGCAGCACTGCATCCACCAGGTTGCCGATCTTGTTCTCGGAAGCCTCCACCAGCCCCAGGCGCAAGTCCTTTGGCGGGTACTCCACGCCGTAGAGGTAGCGCGAGATATTTCCCTCGGGCGTAAGAATCATGATCGTGGTGGCGTGAGCGAACTGGCCCGTTTTCTCGTCGAACTGATAGCCGAACCCCGCCGCGCGGGTCAGAGCCGCGATGTTGGACTCGTCTCCGGTGAGGAAGTGCCATCCCTGCTCGGCGCCTGGGCGGTGATAACGCTGCAGGAAGGTGTATTTCTTTTCCGCGGCCATCTCGGGGGTTTCACGGGGATCGAAGCTCACCGTGATCACGTCGAATTGCTTGCCCACATCAAACTTCACATTTGACAGCGAACTCGTCAGCCCGCTCAAGACTTCGCCGCACAGCATGGGGCACTGGTAGTAAACCAGGTTCAGGATCATCGGCTTCTTGCCGAAGTAGTCCGCCAGGCGCACTGGCTTCCCGGTCTCATCGCGAAAAGTCAGGTTGGGCGGAATCTGCTCGCCCAGGCGCTGCTCCACACCCACCGCCTTCAACATGGGCGGACGTTGATTGGTGGGAGGAGTAGCCATCGTGCCCATGCCGTTGCCCGGATACATTTGGGCGCGCGCCGACCCCAGCAGCCCGAACGCTGCCAGCGCGGCGAGCCCGAGTTTCCAAACGGTGAATCGGTCTCTACGGCTCACTGCCTTGTCCCTTCCCGGCACCCGGCCGCAGCGGTTGTTTGACGGCGGCGGTGGTCTTGCCGGCCGGCTTCTTCGCAGCGCCAGCCGGAGCCGGTACGCCGCTCTGCGGAAGCACGGGCAATCCCCGCTGCACCATCAGTTCCATGGCTCGCTCGATGGGAATACGCACCACGCCGGTCTTCTCGTCCACCCAGCCATAGCTGTTCAGCCGTTGCTCTTCTTTCACCCGGTCGCTGTCCAGTTGGCCGCCCTCATCTTCTTCCAGAAGCGGCTCGGGAAAATCCTTCTTGATCTCTGCTTTGGTTTCTGCCCGCGTGGGCTTACCCGTCTCCGGCTTCGCCGCCACCAGCGGATTCTGCGGTGGCTGGTTGGCTCTCTGATACACGTCCAGGTAGTGGTACACCCCGATCAGAATGAAGTAAGACAGCACGCAGATAACCGCCAGTCCTATCAGGAAAGCAAACACCGCCTTCGCGTTCAAGTCCTCGCGTTCGAATCCATCGTGGTTGCCGCTGGTCGCGGGTTTGCTCGTCTCTTCACTCATGCGCCGGTTCCAGTATTTCTTTTGCATCCAGGTCATAGGCGGGCAGTAGTGGCATGGAACCCAGGTTCCGGAAGAAGTACGCCAGCCACAAACCGCCCATGGCGATGGGGACGACCACGTCCGCCCAGGTCACCGTCAAAGTGTTGGAGAAGTTCGGTTCGATGTTCCAGAAAATATCCAGGTAACGCATCACGATCAGCCAGATTGCCAGCCAAACCAGGCGGGTCACGTCACGCTTGAAGGGGCGTGACAGCAGCAACACAAACGGCACGGCGAAGTGGAACACCACCAGGAACAGCCCGATGTATCCCCAACCGCCGTTCAACCGCCTCATGTACCAGGTGATTTCTTCCGGCAGGTTTCCCGCCCAGATGATGAGCCACTGCGAAAACTCGAAGTACGCCCACACCATCACGAAGGTCAGCATCAGCTTGCCGTGGTCGTGGACATAATCGGGTTTCAACATCTCCGACATCGGCCGGTAGCGGACCAGAATTCGCTCCACTACGACCGCGAAGCAGATCGCCGACAAAACTTGCCCGGCCAGGACCAGCAGGCCGTAGATAGTGGAAATCCAGCTTGGGTCGAGCGACATCACCCAGTCAATGGCGGCAAATGAAATGGTCAAGCCGTACAGGATCAGGCCCGGTCCGCTGACTGCTTTAAAGCGGGCGCTGTTGTCGCGGCCGCCTGGACGATCCTGCTCTCTCGACCACTTGGTCAGCAGGAAGGACAAGGCATTCCAGATAGCGAAATAAACGATGGCGCGAAGGATGAATCCATTCACCGTGAGATAGGACTTGGTGATTTCCTGCAAGTGTTCGCGCAGATGCTTGTCCGTGATGGACTCCAGCGGCCGCGCCCACACATAGAGCCTGGGAAGCCCGAACAGGATGGGAACGAACAGCAGGGCCATGAACGGAAGGGTGCGCATGGCGGCTCCCATGATTCGGCGGATGACCATCCCCCAGCCCCCGCCGGTCATGTGCCGGAGCATGAGAACCGCCATGGATCCCAGGGCGACTCCCATCCACGCCATGAAGCCGAGCAGGTAGCCGCGGAAAAACACAGTCGGCTGGGCAGATGCTCCAACCACGGCGATCACGCTGAAAATTACGCCCACGACCAGCGAGCGCTGGCCGATGGTCTTGACTACGGTCGGCGCCGTCAAGTCCGGGTTGTGCACGTGCGCCGTGCTCATTGCGGCTCCTCAGTCGCGGATTTCGGCTCCACCACCGGCAAGGTCGCGCCCGAGCCCGGTTCTTCGAATCGCGGTGGCTCCGAGGGAACTTTCTGTCCTGACGGCACGTCCCCCATGGTCGCGTTCTGGCTCAACTGCAGGGCGCGGACATAAGCGATGATGCACCAGCGGTCGCGCGCCGGTATCTGCGAAGCATAATCCGGCATGATGCCGAACCCATTACTGATCACGTCGAAGAAATAGCCCACGGGCGCCTTGCGCAGCCGTTCGCTGTGATACGAGGGCGGCTTGCGCGGAAATCCTCGTGAAGGGACGAAGCCGTTGCCATCGCCCAGCCGCGAGTGACAAGGCGCGCAGAAGATGTTGAAGCGTTGGTGGCCACGTGCCAGCACTTCCTCAGTCACCGGGAACGGCATGAAGTCCCCGGGGTTGTTGCCAATTTTTCCGGTATAGAAATAGGTGTCCTCGTGCAACTGCCCGCGGGCCACGGTGCCCTCGACCTGTGGGCGCGCCGAGCGCAAGTCGGCATAGAAGTCGCTCTCTGCCAGCGGCTTGAAGCGCGGCTGGTCGTGCATATCCTGGCGGCAGCCAGCCAGCAGCAGGAGCGTGCCCAGCAGCGAAATTTTCCGGCGGTTCCGCATGGCTCTAGCTGGGCACCTCCGAAATGGATTTCGGGGTCAGGCTCTCCAGGAACTGCCGCGTCCGGACGCCGTCGTACTTGGGATCGGAGGAAAACACGATCAGGAAAAACCGGTCCTTGGTGGCGAAGGCGAAGCGCGGCGCGTTGAACACCGGGTGATAAGGCATGGGCAGGCCGTTGAGAGCGAGCATGCCAAACACCGCTGACAGTCCGGCGAACAAGATTGTCATCTCAAAAGTCACGACAATGAACGCAGGCCAGGAGTGATACGGCTTGCCTCCCACGTTCAGGGGATAGCTGACGGCTGAAATCCAGTACTGCATGGCATAGCCGGAAAGACCCCCGATCAGCCCACCGATGAGCACCACCAGAGGCACGTTGTTCTTGTGGAACCCGATGGCTTCCGCCAAGCCCTCCACCGGGAACGGACTGTAAGCGTCGATCTTCTGATAGCCCGCCTCATGGGTCCGATGCGCCGCCGCTACCAGGGCGGTGGGCGAATCGAATTCCGCCAGCATGCCGTAGGTGGGAGGGCGCTTCATTCCTTCACCTCGGCTTCGGGCAGCAGGGTGCGCATCTCAAAGATCGAAATCATGGGCAGGATGCGGACGAACAGGAACATCGCAGCCAGGAACATGCCGATGGTTCCGATGTAGGTCATCCAGTCCCAGCGCGTGGGGTAGAACATGCCCCAGGAGGAGTTGAGGAAGTCGCGTTGCAGACTGACCACCACGATAATGAAGCGCTCCAGCCACATGCCGACCAGAATGACCCCGGCCACCACGAACAGGACCAGCGGCTTGGTGCGCAGCTTACGGATCCACAAAACTTGCGGGATCACGATGTTGCATGCCAGCAGCATGTAATAGAAGAACGCATAAGGCCCGTGCAGGCGATTCCACAAGGTAAACGCATCGTAGCGATTGCCGCTGTACCAACCCATGAACGCCTCGATGACGTAGCCGTAGGCCACAATCAGGCCGGTCGCGAGCATCACCTTCGCCGAGTTATCCAGATGGCGTTCGGTGATGAAATCCCGCCGTCCCGAAGTCCAACGCGCGCTGCCCCTGCACCATCTCCCGGCGCTGTTCGAGCAACTTTTTCACCTTGGGATGAACCGAGAAGCCGGCCGGAACGTGCACGAGCGCCTCGCCGATGGCACGCAACTCCCCGGCGTCCACGGCGGTTTCCACTTCCCATGCCGGGTTGTACGCGCCGCCGTGGTACGGGTCCCAATAGGAAGGAAGCTGGTGGAGCAGTGGATTCTTGCGAACGGTGCGGGCGCGCTTGAGGGCCGCCTCGAACTCGCCGCGAGCCTCCGCGCTGCGCGCGCCGGCATCGATCCCGTGGCGGCGCGCGTAAGATTCCCACACCGGCGGGAGCTCGGCGATGCGGCGGTAACGGACGGGCTGCGTGGTGGTAGGGTCATCAATCTCGCTATGTCCATGGCGCCGGTAACCGATCAGATCCACCACCACGTCGCTCGCGAACTTGTAACGGTACTCCGCCGCCCAGCGTGCCACGCGCACCGCCGCGTCCGGATCCTCGGCATTCACATGAAAAATCGGGATCGGCAGGCGCTTCGCCACGTCGGCGGCGAAACGCGACGAAGACGTGTCCTCCGGGTTGGCGGTGAATCCAATCAGATTATTCACGACCACGTGCACGGCGCCACCCACCGCATAGCCGTGGAGGTTCGCCAGGTTGAGTGTTTCCGCGGCAATTCCCTGCCCCGCGAAAGCCGCGTCGCCATGCAGCAGCACGGGCAGCACGCGCGACGCACCCCCCAGGCCGAGACGGTCCTGCTTGGCCCGCGCCCGCCCCAGGGCGACGGGATCGACGGCTTCCAGATGCGAGGGATTCGAAACCAGGTGAATGCGCACGGCGCGGCCGTGTGCCGTCAGGTAGTCGCCCGTGGCGCCCAGGTGGTACTTCACGTCGCCACCGCCCAGGAAGCTGCGGGGGTCAACGTCTTCAAAGCGCGCGAAGATGTCTTCGGCAGATTTCCCCACGATGTGCACCATCACGTTCAGGCGCCCGCGATGGCTCATGCCCAGCACCAGCTGCTCTGCGCCCAGGTCTGCGGCGCGATCCAGCACTTCATCCATCACCGGGATCAATGCCACGATGCCTTCCAGCGAGAAGCGCTTGGTTCCGGGGTAGCGCGATTGCAGCACCTGCTCGAGGATTCCAGCGCGAGTCAGCCGCTCGAGCACGCGCGCGGAATCCGCCGGAGCCGGGGCGGCTTCCAGGCGCTCCTGGATCCACTGCCGGCGCTCGGGATCGGGAATGTGCATGAATTCCGCGCCGATCGTGCCGCAGTAGCAGCGCCGCGCCTGGGCTACAACCTCGCCGTCGATGGCCAGCTCGGGATGCGTGAGCGGCTTCAGATAGCCCAACGGATCGAGGTCGGCGGCGAGGTAACCCCAGCGGCGAAACGCATCGAACACTCTTACATCTGTGAGGGAAGCCATGGGTGCTTGCTCCGCAATAGCGCCAAGAGATACACGATCCCCAACGCGTGAGCCCGCGGGGCAGGCGCTCTGGCGTGCGGGAGCCTGTTCCACTTTGTGGCGCAGGCCCCGCTTTGTGGAGCCAGCATGGCACGCCGCCGGGACGACAGCGCTCCGGCGGCTGGCCGCCGTACTCCAAGGCGCTCCGCGCGAGCAGCATGTTCCGAGTCAGTCTTCGGAAAATGCTTCGTCTACTAGTATAACCTTCCAGCGCGCCCTGCGGAGAATGCCGGGTAGTGTCCTAATATGGTGGAGTGAATTCCAGAAGGGGGGTCGGACCTTCAGGTCCGACAATAGCCCAGACTTCAGACGGGGCCTTTAGGCCCTGAAGCTTCAGGGGCTCAAAGCCCCCGACTGCGTGCGGCCCGATCCTGTCGGAGCTAAAGCTCCTACCCCCTGCACAACTCCCTGAGGCGCAGCTTTTCAAATTAGGACACTACCGAATGCCGCGGTTCTTGGCCCCACGCCCGCACGGTCTCGCCGTGACTACCGCAACCACTTCGCAATTCGGCCCATCGTAAAAACCCGCATTTGGCGCTTACGGAAAAAACGCCACCTCGGGTATAATTCCGTGGACTTTCGCCAGCGTAAGCTCAAGGGTTAGCAACGCCGATGTTTCAAGGAGCATGATGACTCGTGCCTCAACCAACATCCTACTCATCGACCGGGTTCCCGGGGGCCGCAGCCTTGCCACCGACGCGATCTGGATTGTCGCCTTCAGCCTGGTGACGGCCGGCTGCGCACAATTGAGCGTTCACCTTCCGTTCACGCCCGTGCCGGTCACGGCCCAGACCCTCGCCGTGCTCCTGAGCGGCGCCGTGCTGGGATGGCGCCGGGGCTTCCTAAGCCAGCTGGTGTACCTTGCCGAGGGCGCCGCCGGCTTGCCCGTCTTCGCGGACGCCACGGGCACAGCCCTGCGCCTGGTCGGCCCATCGGGCGGTTATTTGTGGAGCTTTCCGCTGGCCGCAGCACTCGTGGGATGGCTCGTGGAACAAGGCGCCGCGCGCTCCACCTGGAAATTGGCGGGAGCGCTGGTCGCCGCAGACGCGCTGATTCTCATCGTCGGTTCCGCCTGGTTGCAGCTTCTCTTTCGCGTCCCCTATTCGCAGGCGTGGCTCCTGGGCTTTTATCCCTTCCTGGTCACGGATGCCCTCAAAATCGTGCTGGTGGGATTGTCCCTGCCACGCGTGCTGCGACGGTTCGAGGCACACGAGAACGATCTGCCTGCTCGGCCTGACTCCAGCTAGTCCTGTGCCCGCTTGGTTGGGTGCGTTACGGAAGCGTTCGCAGTCGACCCAAGTGCCGGGTGGATAGAACGGGATCAGGACTCCGTCAGGCGGTCAGGAGACCAGCAGCGCGACCCGGCGCGGGTCGTCGCCGCGGACACAACTCCGACGCGCCACGGAACTCCGGCGTTCCGACTTGCCCTCAGGAAAGCGAGCCTGCGATGCCCGCACCGCGTCAACTCCAGACTGATGAAGATGAGGTTCTGATTGCCAACCGTACGTTTTATGCAGCCCTGCACGCCCTCGACTTGCCCCTGATGGAGGAGGTCTGGCTGCACGAGGATTGGGTCAAATGCCTGCACCCGGGATGGGAACTCCTGATGGGATGGGACGAAGTGCGGGGAAGCTGGGAGGTAATTTTTCGTTCGACCGAACAGATGATGGTTTCCATCAGCCGACCCCTGGTGCACGTGGCGGGAGAGACCGCCTGGGTTTCCTGCCTTGAGAATGTGACCACCACCTCCCAGAACAACTTCGTCACGGCTCTTGTCGAGGCCACCAACATTTTCGTACGCCGCGACGGCCGCTGGCTCATCGTGCATCGTCACACCACACCCCTGGTGGGAGCGCCGCCAGACGCCGACACCACCGTACAATGATTTGGGAACCCCTCGTGCGGGTCCTCCCGCCGCGCCAGCCGTTTACTGGAAGACTCTGAGGCTGGCCGAGACCTTCCATCTCAGATTCGCGCCAGCCGGGGACAAAAAAAGGCGGCAACCCGAAGATTGCCGCCGCAAGGGTGGTTTGCACTGGGAGGTTCGCCTGCGCGGCGGAGGGCCGCGGAAAAGCCTCAGATCTCCACGCTCTCCTGCCGTACAGTGCGAAGGTTATTCAGGTTCTTCAACTGCTCCCTGAGATCGCGCATCTGTTCGTGCAGTTGGCGCTGCCATTCGCCCTGCGTGAGCTGCTTCTGTTTCTCCAGCTCGCGCCGCAACTGGTCGGCCGCGCCGCGCATCTCCTCCGCCTGCTCCCGCAGTTGCGGGAGATCCGCCGAGTCTAGGTCCCGCCGTGCCGCTTCGGCCACGTGCCGCGCACCCGGCGTGGAGCGCGTCAGTTCCACAGTCACGGTCTGCTCGCGGTGGTCCCGTACGATGGTCAGGTTCACCTTGCGGGTGTCGTCGGTGAAGTTGTCGTTCAGTGCCCCGCGGAGTTCGTCCACGGCACCCACCGCTTTGCCGTCCACCTGCACGATTACGTCACCGGCCTTCAGCCCGGCCTTCTCCGCCGCGCCGCCCACCATCACCTCGCACACCAACACGCCTTTCCCCTGCTTCACGCCGAAGTATTGCGCGAGCTGCGTGGTGAGGTCGTCGCCGGAAATCCCCAGGCTGGCGCGCCCTGGACCAAAAGAGAAGTTGAAGTCCGGAAAGTTCATCGGCGGAATGTGAATCTCCGGGACTTGGATGTTGAGGTGTTGATTACCTGGAGCCTCCAATTTCGCACTCAGGGTGCGAGTCTGCCCGCCGCGCATCACCTTGATTGCCACCGTGCGCCCGGCCGGCGTCTCGCGAATCATGCGGCGCAACTCCGCGCCGCTGCGCACCCGCCCTCCGTCGAATTCCACAACGACGTCGCCCTTCTCGAGACCGCCCTTGGCGGCCGCGCTGTCCTTTTCGACGTTCGTAACGATCGCGCCGGCGACGGCAGGCAGCTTCAATTCCTGAGCCTTTTCCGGCGTCACCTCACCAAGAGTGACACCCAAGTGAGCGGACCCGTGGTTGACGAAGAAGATCTGCGACGACACCGGCGGATCAGGCGGCTCGGGCGGCTCCGGCAGCTCCTGGCTACGAAAAACTCCCGCGCCGGCAAGCAATAATGTGATCGCAAGCGCCATTCCTAAGAGAATCTTGCGGTTCATGGTTATCCTCCGCGTTCGAGTCGCTCTCCGGAACGTTCCGGCATTGCCTCGACTGCCCGTCTTCCCGGGAGGCCTGACGGCTCGCTGTTCTATTGGACGCAGCACTCCCGCTTCGGTCATCACGGTTTTCCAAGGCGCCGGCGATGGAGCGCTGATGGGACGGCATGAAAAACCCCACTTGCGATGAATCAGAAATCACAAGTCTTGGTCGCGCTGGCCGACCCGAATATTCCCGCGAACCGTTCGAAGCTCGACGCGCACGCCGCCCTCGCCCAGGCGCGCGCGGCGCGTGGAATCACCGGGCACCGAACTCACTTGAAAGGCGTAGTTGCCCAGGATTTTTCCCGCCACGGTGGAGAGCTCCAGGTCGGCGTTCGCTTGCGCGGGCATCAGCAGGTCCACGTTGCCATTGAGGGTTTCGAGGTTGACCTGAGACTGGGGATCGGGAAGCCTGCGCAGAGAAACGAGAATATTCCCCGTCAGGGCGCGGGCCACGACCGAGCCTGCCACGTTGACCTCCTCGATATCCCCATGCAGGCTGCGGGCTTTCACGGCGCCTTCGACGTCGCGCACCACAACGTCCCCTTCCAGCGTGCTGAGCTGCTCCAGGTTCACCTGGCGAGGCACACGCAAGCGGTAGTCCACACGCACCGGCTCATCTAGATCCACAGGATAAAGGGTGTGGAACGCCAGGCTGCCGGCACGCACTTCCACGGCCACCTCCACATCGTCGAGGCGATCGCTGGGACTCTGGCTGCGCATAGCGACGGTGGCTTCCACTTCCGCGCGGTCCCAGCCTTCCACCAGGACGCTGCCGTGTACGTTCTCGACCGAGACGCAGCCTCCCGGCGGAAGCGGGAAACTTTTCGCCCAGACACGCTCCATGCCGTAAGAAGGTCTCAGCGCGCCTGCCATGCCGAATAGTATGGCCAAAAGCATGGCAAGCTTCAGACCGGGGTGGACTACAGGGCAGCTACTCGTCATCGTCGTCCTCGTTCCTGTCCCGTTGGTGTTGTTGCCGTTCCTGATCACGCTCGCGGCGGCGACGATCCTTTTCCGTGCGACGCTCCTCCCAGGCTTTCCAGGTGCTCGCTTCGCGCCGTTGAAGATCCACGAGAGACTGCTCGTTTAGTTTCCGGATTTCGATATTGCCCGCCACGGTCCGAATCTTCAGTACCTCTCCGCCCCCGTTCAAGCTTCCGTGGCCGCGGATAGTGGTGGGCACAAACTCCTCCTTGTCGCCCAGGATGGTCAGGGGGAAATCCGAGACGATCTTATGGCCGGCCGCCGCGTCGATGGCCGCATCGATGGTGAGCGGCAGATTAATGGGCAGATAGACGTAGATGTCTCCCATGGAGGTTTCGAGCTGCGAAGAACCAAAGGTTTTTTGGGTGGTATTGAATTGCGCCAGGATGCGCCCTGCCGCAGTGGAAGCCTTGACGGCGCTTTCCAGCTGCAACAAGTCGATGCTGCCGCCGGCCGTTTCCACCACCACACGGCCGCGCGCGCCCTGCAAGCGGATGCTGCCGCCCGCGGTCTCCGCGCGGACGCTGCCGCCCACCGGCCCGATCTGAATCTGCCCGCCGGCGGTCTGGGCCACTACCTCCCCAGCCGCGCCGCCGATCACTACGTCGCCGCCGGCCGTCTCCGCGTGCAGTGTGCCCGCGACCTGACCGGTGACGATTTCCCCTCCGCTGGTCTCGAGGTTGGCGTCACCCTTCACATTGTCGACGTGGATCGAGCCTCCCGCCGTGCGCGCCTCCAGCCGGCTGCCGACCTTCCCGAGGGTGATGCTGCCGCCGGCGGTCTCAATCCGCACCGGGCCCGAGAGGTCCGCGGCGCGCACGTCACCGCCCGCCGTGGTGAGCCGGGCTTCCCCTTGCAGGGGAGCCTGCAGCGTGACGTCGCCACCCTGCGTCTCCACGTCCAGGTTGTAACGCTGGGGCACGCTGAGCTGAAATCGGATTCCGAAATTAGTACCGTGCCGCGCCCGTCCCGAAGTTTGGCTGGTGATGTAGACACCGCCGGCTTCGAGCGAGCGTGCGCTCAGTTCGACGCGATCGAACAAACGGTGAGCCGCAGCCTCGTCGGACGTGTATACGCGCAAAATCACGACGCATTTCACCTTGTCGCCGGGCTCGGGACGGATGTCCACAGCGCCCCCGTCCGCCCGGAGGAGCAGCCGCGCCCCTTCCTTAGTCGCCGTTTCAAACTCCCACCGCTGCTCCCAGCCGCGCTCGCGCCGCACCGGCGTACCGGGTTTGAACGGCGCCACGTCGAGCGCCCCAAGGGGCAGGGCGATCAGAAAAACCAGCAGCGCGAAACTGTACACCCGCTTCTTTCCCATGGTTCGTCTTGGACCTTCACTTTCCTAGTTGCATCATGGCGTTGGCGCACTTCAAACGGACGTAGGGATTCCGGTCCGTGGTGGCCAAATGGTCGAGGGCGTGCTGAATGGTGGCATCGCGGCCCTCTTTCTCTTCGTGATCGATCAGCGCGTCCACCGCCGCCACCCGCACACCCGGATTGGAATCGTGCTCGAGCGCGTCGAGGAGGGCGCGGTGCACATCGTCGCCGCACTCCATCCCACGCACGGCTTCCAATACCTCCAACCGTACGCCCGCGTTGGGATCGTGCCGCACGGCGTAGAGCAGCGCTTGCCGGATGTTGGGGTCGTTGAGGTGCGACCGCAGGGCGTCGAGCGTGTCGCGGCGGATGCCCGGATTTTCATAACTCTTCACGGCATACACCAGCACCTGCTGAATCTGCGGGTCGTTGAGGGAGCCTTCCAGCGTCACTCGCCGCTCCGCGTCCAAGGTGATGCGCACGCCGCCGGTCTGAGGATCAGGGGCAACGCGGCTGATGCCGTTGATCCGCATGTTCTCGAGGTCAGGGTTGGTCACGGTGGCTGTGTTGACGCCCGTCGAACTCGAGGTGAGCAGCCCGGCGTGCGGCCGCAACGCCCAACCCAGGCCAAACCCTCCGAGCACCAGCGTCACCCCCAGAGCGAAGCTGGACGCGGGTTGCAGGCGGAAAACTGGCAACCGATTCTGAAACAAGGCGCGCCAGCCGTGCTGCTCGCGGTCAAGCGCTTCATCGAGCGCCTGGCGCGATTCCGCCAGCAGCGCCGCAGTCGGTTCCCGGCGCGGTCGGTCAGCCAGCACTCGATGGAGTTGCTCGGTCTTCTCGCGCGCCGCCCAGCAACCGGCACACTACACGAGGTGCGCTTCGCAAGCTGCCCGCTCCTCCGCGGAAAGCTCCTCATAAAGAAACAGCGGCAGGTTTTCTTCAAACTCCAGGCAATTCATAGGCACTTCCCTCAACTACAAAACTCTTAAACTAGGTCACCTAGCTCCGTGCGCAGCTTCTGCGTGGCGCGGAACAGGCAATTCTTTACGGTCTGCTCGCTGGTCTTGCACATCTCGCCGATCACCCGCAGTTTCAGCCCCTGGTAATGCTTCAGCTCGAAAACCATGCGCTCGCGCGGGTTCAGCCGGCCTAGCGCCGCCTGGATGCGATGGGCAATCTCCTTGGAATGGGTGGCACGCTCGGGGTCGAGCGTGGGCCGCTCGTCGGGCACGGTCTGGAAATACTCGGGCTCGCCGTCGTTGGCTGGGGGAGCCGCAACTTCCTTACGAGTGTTCCGCCGGCGCAAGTAGTCGAGGCAAACATTCATCACCACCCGGTAGAGCCAAGTGGAGAAACGCGCCTCCAGGCGGAAATGGCGCAGCGAGCGGTACACTTTCAAGAACGCCTCCTGATATAGATCGCGTGCTTCTTCGGGCGAGCCGACGACTTGCAGAGCCAAGCGCAGGACGTTCCGGTCGTAGAGGCGGACGAGAGCCTCGAAGGCAGCACGGTCGCCTTCTTGCGCGCGGCGGATCAGCGTGAGTTCATCGACCTCGCTCACCCGCGAAGGTTGTTCAGAAGCTTTGCCGGCTAGCTCCAAGCAGGTGCCATCCATCACGAGTTAGGTTCAAACCTCTCACCGGGCTTAGACGCCCCCAAGGCTAAAAGGTAAGCGTGAAAATGTCGCAACGCAAGTAGTTAGGCCCTGCTCTGCCGAATCGACCCGGCCTCACGCGAAGACGCCAGGGCCTCTTTTGGGCCGCCCTGTGCAGCCGCCGAGGTGCAGAGAAGAGGTTCCAGTCTAGCTCTGCGCCTTTGCCCTGAAATGCCCGCGACGGTCCCTCCGAAAGGCCCCCCCGCACCTCGACTCAGACGGTGAAAAGTGCTATGCTCCGCGCATTACCCGGGGAGGATTTCGAAGATCCGCCTCACGCTGCTCGCGTCGGGCGGCAGTGGTTTCGCCTGGGGCTTCCACGGAGCGCGAATCCGACGAGGAGGAACATCCTATGGCTCAGTTCTGTACCAAGTGCGGTGCCCCTATGGGAGAAGGGATGAGTTTCTGCACAAGCTGTGGAGCGTCCGTCGCCGGTCCGCCGGCGCCGGCAGCCCGGCCCCCGGCGGCTCCGCCCCCCAGCGCAGCTCCGGCGGGCGCAGCTCCTGTGACCGCGGCCCCCGCAAGCAAGTCCGGCAGCCCCATCTTCAAGATCATCCTCGCGGTGGTGGCCGTCCTGATCTTCTTCAGCCTACTGGGCGTCGGGGCATGCGTCTACGTCTACTATCGCGCTAGGCAAAAGGTGAACCAGCTCAGAAATGAGGCCCGGATTACGTTCCCCACATCGGTGGGGACGCAGGAAGTTCGCTCCGAGCCGGAAGGCCAAAAGCTAGATCGCGAAACGACCCCGGCCGTAGACCTAGAGGTCCCCATTTACCCTGGCGCGACACACGCCGAAGGTGGTGGTGCGATGTCGTTTGGCGCAGGAGCCTTCAAGGTCCAGCAGTACACGACCGACGACTCGGTAGACAAAGTCGTGAGTTTCTACAGGGACAAGATGGGATCGAAGGCAGTTGTGCAGCAGAGTGAAGGCAAAGCGGTGGTTCAGGTGGCGGGGTCGAACGGTCTGATCAGCGTTACCGTCGTCCCCGACGATGCGTCCGGGAAAACCAAGTTCACGATTACCCGCATCGGAAAGTGATAAGGCCCCCGGCCCAGGTCGGGTGCAAGATCCCTTCGGGCCGAGCTCAACCCGCCGGCGGGCGGCGCCATACCTCCCAAGTGGCTGCTCGTCTGCAGAAGGGCTGCGCCCATGCGCCTGGCGCCTGGGTGGCTCCGAAGATCACGAGGCAAAACATGAAGCACTCTTCTTGGTTCACGGCTTTAATCGTTCTTTCCCTGACCTTGTCGAACGTCTCGGCGTTGCGGGGACAGGCGGCGAAGCCTGCCACTGCTCCGCCCACACCCTCTTCCATCGACAACAACCCTACGGTCATGCTCCTCAGGCAAGGACACAGCGACGGCGTGCGCGCCAAGGCGGCGCGCGACTTAGGCAAGGAAGGCAACCCGGCCACCATCCCCGCCCTGGTCGGGGCGCTCAGTGACCCCAGCGCCAAAGTGCGGCGCGAAGTCGTGCTGGCGCTGGCTCAGTTCCACCAAGCGGAGGTTCTGCCGCCGCTGATCCAGGCCACGAAGGATCTGGATGGTGATGTGCGGGCGCTGGGCGTGCAGTCGCTGGTGGGCTACTACTCCGGTGTCACGCCAAGTACGGGCCTGACGGGGTTTGTGAAGAAGAGCGTGCAACGTGTCAAGGGGCATTTCGAAGCTGACGACACCAAAATCGACCCAGGCGTCGCCGTGGACCCGCAGGTCGTCACGGCACTGCTCGCCACGCTCAAGGACACGCGTTCGATGCAGGCTGCGCGGGAAGCGGCCAAGGGGCTGGGCACCCTGGTGGTGAAACCGGCGGTGCCGGATCTGGTGACCGCCGCGCACTCCTCCGACACGGACTTGGCGCGCGAGGCACTGAACGGTCTCGCCAAGATCAAAGACCTGTCGGCAGGCCCACGTCTGGTCGATTTGCTGGACTCGCCGAACAAGGATGTGAAACGCGACGCATGCGTAACCATCGGCATCCTGCGGACCAATGAAGCCCTGCCCAAATTGCAGTCGATTTTCGAGAGTTCGCCCGATCAAAAAGACCGGGTCGCTGCCATCCAGGGATTGGCTTACCTGGGTCAGAAGGTTTCCGTGCCCCTGTTCACCAAGGCGCTGTGGAGCGAGGACAAGAACCTGCGCCAAGCGGCGGCAGAAGGATTGGCGCGTGCCGCCGATCCCCAGAGCCTGGGCGAACTGGAAAAAGCCGTGACTGTGGAAAAAGACGCCGAGGTGAAGCTAGCCATCGAATTCGCCATCACCGCGCTCGACAAGCAGGACTACTTAAGCTCCCTGGTGAGTGAGTTGGGCTCGAAAACTCGCGGCGACGTGGCGCGCGCGTATCTGACCGAACTATCCCGGAATCCCGCCTTCCTTCCCAGGCTTTACCCCTACCTGCAAAATCAGGACTCGGGCGTGAGGAAACACCTGTGCACGGTCTTGATGTACAACGGTGATCAGAGCAGCCTGGAGCCGCTCGATCGACTCTCGCACGATCCCGACAGCGATGTAGCGGCGCAGGCCCTGCGTGCCAAGCGCGCCATCCGGGCGCGGCTGGAAGCGGAGACGCCGCCCCCCAAGTCCTGAAGGACCTGCCCTGTGAGCCGGCGAGTTTCAAGTCGACGTATCGCGCGCGGCCTCATGTTGATACCGAGGTGTTTTTACAACTGTTAAGCTGGCTAAATCGAATAATATGCCTATGTAGAAGGTGACTGCATGGGTTCGTTGTGACCACGCGACTCCTGTGTTAACATTACCTTTCTGGGCTCCTCGGGGAATGGTGGACTGAGAAAAACGATGTTGTCGTCTTCAGCTCAAACGACCGGAGCACCCCAGCCGCCCAGGGTCGAGCTCAAGCTGGCCCACAGCCCGGACTCCGACGACGCCTTCATGTTCTACGGGCTGGCGACCCAGAAGCTGCGGACCGATAACCTGGTCTTCACGCACTTTCTCGAGGACATCGAAACCCTGAACGAGAAAGCCCTGGAGGGCGTCTACGACATCACGGCGATATCGTTTCATGCCTACCCGTATCTCGCCGACCGATACGTGCTGCTCCCCTCGGGCGCCAGTTTCGGCGAGCACTATGGGCCTATCGTGGTGGCGCGTACCGCACTGGGAGCGCGCGGCCTACGGGGCAAGCGCGTGGCGGTGCCGGGGAAAATGACCACCGCGTACCTGGTGCTGCAGCTCTACGAGCGCGATTTCGAGCCCATTTTTACGCCCTTCGATCAGGTTCTTGAGGCCGTTACCCGGGGCGGGGTGGACGCGGGCGTGGTCATCCACGAAGGCCAGTTGACCTACGCGGAATCCGGCCTGACGAAGATTGTGGATCTGGGTGAGTGGTGGTACCGGGAAACCACCTTGCCCTTGCCGCTGGGTGGGAATGCCATCCGCCGGACGCTCGACCGGGGCACGCTGCGCGCGGTGGCGAGGTTGCTGAAGGAAAGCATTCAGTACTCGCTCGACCGTCGCGAGAAAGCCCTGGACTATGCATTGCAGTTTGCGCGCGGGCTCGATACGCCCACGGCCGACCGCTTCGTGGCCATGTACGTGAACGACTGGACGCTTGATTACGGCGCGCGCGGCCGCCAAGCAGTGCAGGCACTCCTCGATCGCGGCTTCGAAAAGGGGTTGCTGCCGCAGCACGTGCAAGCGGAATTTGTGGAGTTGTGAAGAAGTGTCCGGGGTCAGTTGCCAGTTGTGACCTGTCAGTTACTTGGGCTCCGCGCCTCTCGGGTCAGCACGAAGGAAGAGCAAGAGCTGGCACAAACCAGAAGCGACTAACAGCGGACAATGGACCGCGGACAAAGGATAAGCAAGCCGTGCTAAAGTCTGCAACCGCGTAACTCCATTAAAATGGGAGAATCTAATCTCACATGGAATTGCTCCTCGCCAATCACAGCAGCTACCCGCGCATCGGAGACGACGCCGACCAGCAACTCCTGCGCCGCACCATCACCCAACGTGACAAGGGCGAGAAAAACGATGCGGACGTCCGCGCCGCCGAAGCACACCTGACCGAACTGGCGCTCGCGGAACAGTCTGCCGCCGGGCTCCAGGTCGTCACCGACGGCCTGATTCGCTGGTACGATCCCATCTCGCATCTGACAGGGAAACTCGCGGGCGTGCGCATCAACGGACTCCTGCGATTCTTCGACACCAATTGCTATTTCCGCCAGCCGGTCGTGCACGCAAAGCCCCAGCGGGGGGAGCCCCTGCTGGTGGAAGAATTCACTTTTGCCAAAGCCCACTCGTCGCGGCCGGTGAAAGTCGTGCTGACCGGGCCGTACACGCTAGCTCGCCACAGCGTGGAAGAAAAAGGTGGCGCAGGGGGGTTCGCGAAAGTGCTGGAGGCTTTCACTGCCGCGCTCGCGGAGGAAGTCGCAGCGCTGGCCGCTGCTGGGGCCGACCTGATCCAGGTGGAAGAACCGTCGCTGCTCAAGCAGCCGGAGGATTATCCCGCGGTCGAGCAAAATCTGGCAGCGCTTGCTGCGCGCAAAGGTTCAGCGCAGTTGGCTCTGGCCGTTTACTTCGGTGACCCGGCGCCTCTTTACGACAAGCTGCAGACGCTGCCGGTGGACCTGTTGGTGCTCGACTTCACCTATAGTCCGAGCCTGGTGGAAACCGTGGCCACGCGCGGCACGGCAAAAACGCTGGGTCTGGGCTTGGTGGATGGCCGCAATACGCGCCTGGAAGACGCCTCAGGCGTGGCGCGGCAACTTGAGAAGATCGCCAAGGCGCGGAATCCCGGGCGCGCCTACCTGAATCCTTCTTGCGGCCTGGAATACCTGCCGCGCGATCGTGCCCAACTGAAACTGCACCACCTGGCGGCGATCCAGAGGGTTTTCCTCGGGAGGGCTGCATGAGCCGAGCCAAGCTGCAACGACTGGGCATCAACTTGCCCCTGTTCCCTACCACCTCGGTGGGAAGCTTTCCCAAGCCCGACTTCCTGATGAAGGCACGCGGCGAATTCGCCAAGAAGTTGATCAGCCGCGCCGAGTTGGAAAAGGCCGAGCGCCAAGCGACGGAATTCTGGATTTGCAAACAGGAAGAACTCGGTGTGGACGTGCTCGTGGACGGCGAGATGTACCGCGGCGACATGGTCGCTTACTTCGCCGACAACCTGGAGGGTTTCGAGATCGGTGGGCTGGTGCGCTCCTACGGTAACCGCTACTACCACAAGCCTATCATTACCGGCGAAGTACGGTGGAAGGGGCCGATCACGGTGGACTGGTGGAAGTACGCGCAGAGCCTGACGCGGAAACCCGTGAAGGGTATGCTCACCGGGCCCTACACGGTGATGGACTGGTCGTTCATCGAGTCGTATCCCGACCGGCGTGCGGCCACGCTGCCGCTGGCGCGCGAAATCCGCAAGGAAGTTGAAGCGCTCATCCAGGCTGGCGCGAAGATCATCCAGATTGATGAGCCCGCCGTCTCCGTGCGGCCCGAGGAGTTGCCCGTGGCGATCGAAGCCATGCACGTGGTGACGGACGGCTTGCCGGCGTACTTCATCACCCACATCTGCTACGGCGCATTCGAGCACATCTATCCGGACATGCTCAACCTGCCGGTCGATAACTTCGACCTCGAGATGTCAAACAGCGGCCTGGATATGCTGGCCCTGTTCCAGAAGCAGCGCTACACGAAGGACATCAGCTTCGGTGTGGTGGACGTCCACACACACCTGGTCGAGGCCGAGCCGGTGGTCGAGCAACGCCTGCGGCAGGCGCTCGAGACCTTGCCCAAGGAAGCTATCTGGGTCGATCCCGATTGCGGCCTCAAAACCCGCACCGTGGATGAGGCCATCGCCAAAATGCAGGCCCTGGTGCGTGCTGCGCAGGCATTGAGAACAGTGACGAGCGACCAGTGACGAGCCCACGGATGTGAGGTTTATCATAATCCGGGACGCTTGTCCCTCGGCACTTGTCACTTTCCCTTAAATGGCCAATACCACCCTTAGCCGCCGCCTCTCCTTCACTTCCACACAAAAGAAAGTACTGTTGGCGCTTGCCAGCGTGGTGGGACTGCGCATGCTGGGCCTGTTTCTCGTCCTGCCCGTCTTCACGCTCTACGGGCTGCAATTCACGTCCTCGCGGTTCCTGGTGGGCTTTGCCTTCGGCGCCTACGGCCTGACCATGGCCATCCTGCAGATTCCGCTCGGCAGGCTTTCGGACCGGATTGGTCGCCGCAAAGTGCTGGTGCTGGGCATGACCCTCTTCGCCCTGGGATCGTTTCTCTGCGCCCTGCCCCACCTTTTCCCCCATTCCGGGCAGATCTGGGTGCTGATTTTTGGGCGGCTGGTGCAGGGCGGCGGCGCGATTGTCTCCGTCGCTTTCGCCACCGTAGCCGATTACATCGAGCCCGAGCGTCGCTCGACCGCCATGGCGGTGCTGGGAATCCCCATCGGCGCGGCCTTTGCCCTGGGAGTTGTGGGCGGGCCCATTCTGGCCGGAATCTTCGGCACGGCCTTCCTGTTTTGGCTCACGGGATTTCTAGGTTTCTCCACGGATTTTCTGCTCCTGCGCTACCTGAAGGATGAGCCCCCACAGACCACAGCGCCAGCGCCGATGTCGGAGGTCTTCACGCACCCGCCCCTGCTCGCTTACGCCGCGGGCGGTTTCCTGATGAACTTCTTCATGGCGACTTTCTTTTTCTACTTTCCCCTCATCGTCACGGGCCAGCATCACCTCAAAATGACCCAGTATTACCTTCTGTTGCTGCCCATGATGGTGATCAGCGCCATCACCATGTTTGGATTCTCGCAGGGGGCGGACCACGGCTGGGCGCGGCCGCTGGCAGCGCTCGCCTATCTGCTTTTCATTCCCAGTTCCCTGTTGCTGTTTGAACCCGCCCGCGCCGGCTTCGACCCGAGTCGCCTGACAACCGTGCTGATCGCGGGTACGCTCTTCTACATCGGCTTTACGGGGCTTGAGCCGATCCTTCCTAGCCTCGTCAGCAAGGCTTCACCTGGCAGCGCCTACGGCACGGCGCTGGGCCTGTATAACACGCTGCAGTTTCTGGGTAGCTTTGTGGGCGGCGCGGTGGCCGGCGCCCTCGCTCACTACGCGCCTGACCACACCATGCACACGCTGATGGTCGCCGGGCTGGCAGGGTTCCTTTTGATGCTCGTCACGCGCTCACCACGCGCTTAGTGCCCCCACGGCGGGCTACCTTGAGGGAAATCCAGCCGCAAGCTGCGATTTGTCAGGCGCTTCAGGTCGGGGATTGCGCGCAGACGGCAAAGAACAGGGGTCTCGACCAGCACGACTCGCCGGGTCGCACTGGTCGAACCGGCCGCTTATCCAAGGCGAGCTATCAAGCTGACGGGGTTGGCCTGAGCCGACGTAGCAGGGGTGCTATAATTTAGAAGTCTGCCGCTACAGCTTTGGAGTTCGTATGCACGATGCCTGCGTGTGGACGGCGCTCGTCTTTTACGGCCTGGGAATTCTCCTGATCGTTCCTTCGGTCAAACGGCGGCGGCCGTCGCTTACGCCCGCTTCCCTGGGGGCGCTGGGACTCGGCCTGCTGGCGCACGCCGGTGCGCTGGCGGCTGAAGCCGCGCGCATGCACCGCCTGCCGGTCACGGACGTCCGCAGCGCGCTGTCGTTCTACGCCTTTCTAGTGACCCTCGCCTTTTTCTTTGTTTATCTGCGCTACCGAATTGTTTCCCTGGGTCTCTTCATGCTGCCGCTGGTCTTCCTGCTTACACTGATCTCCGTGCTGCATCCGGGAGGTTCGTTTGATTCCTCGGCCTTTCGCGGCGGCTGGCTGCTGGTGCATATCAGCTCGATCTTCCTCGGTTACACGGCCCTATTCCTGACCTTTGTCGCCGCCCTCATGTACCTGATTCAGGAGCACGAGCTGAAGTCAAAGCAGCCGCGGGGGTTTTATTACCGGTTACCTTCGCTCGAGGTCTGCGACGAAATCCATTACCGCTCGCTGCTGTTGGGGCTTCCCTTGTTGAGCCTCGGCATCCTGACGGGGTTCGTCTGGGCCAGCCGGACGTGGAAAGGTCCCTGGGAGCTCGACCCGAAAATTCTGGCCTCGCTGGTGACGTGGGTCATTTACCTAGTGCTTTTTTCGACACGAGTGAGTGGCGGCTGGCGTGGGCGGCGCGCCGCTTACATCGCCATCTTCGGGTTCGGCGCCATTCTGGTAACGTTCATGGGCATCAGCCTGCTCAGCGGGCAGCACGGGTATTTTCCCAAGCTGGGAGAAATGCCGTAATTCTCGGGATTCGGGGTTAGGGATTCAGGATTGGGGGGTGTTCTGCCGAACCCCTATCCCCGAATCCCGAAACCCGATATTCGGAGGCTGGTTCCGGGCTGCAAATATGAATTTAACGCTGTTGGGCATCAATCATCGCACCGCACCGGTGGAAGTCCGGGAGAAAATGAACATCCCGGAAGCGCGCCTGGCCGAAGCCGTCTCCGACCTGGTGCACCGCGCGGGCATCCGCGAGGGGATGATTCTTTCCACCTGCAACCGCGTGGAGGTGGTGACCTCCGCCGACGACGAAGTGGACGCCGAGCCGATCATCCGCCGCTTCCTTGCGGACCACCACCATTGCGACTTAACGCAGTTCGCGCACTTCTTTTATCGCCTACGGCAGCAAGACGTGGTGCGGCACCTGTTTCGCGTGGCGTCGAGTCTGGATTCGATGATCCTCGGCGAGCCGCAAATCCTGGGGCAGATGAAGCAGGCGTACGCCGCGGCGCGCTTGGCAGGTGGGCTGAGCGGCACGCTGAACGAAGTGGTGAACCAGGCGCTGGGAGTGGCACGGCGGGTAAGGCGCGAAACGGCGTTGGGCTCGGCGGCGGTATCGGTCTCCTACGCGGCGGTGGAACTGGCAAAGAAGATCTTCGGCAATCTCGACGGCAAAACCATTTTCGTGGTGGGCGCCGGCAAGATGAGCGAACTGGCCGCCAAGCACCTCCTGCGCAGCGGCGCGAGCACCATCCTGGTCAGCAACCGCACCTACGAACGCGCCGTGGAACTGGCCGCAGTGTTCCAAGGCACGCCGGTGCGCTTCGAAGAGCTCTTCGACCACCTCGGCCAGGCCGACATCGTCATCAGCTCCACGGGCGCGCCGCACACCATCATCGGCAAAAATCAGGTGGAGAAGATCCTGGCCGCCCGCAGGAACCACCCCGTGTTTTTCGTGGACATCGCCGTGCCGCGTGATGTCGACCCGGCGGTCAATGAATTGGATAATGCGTTTGTTTATGATATCGACGACCTCGAGCACGTCGTGGAGGCCAATAAGAAACAGCGTGAACACGAGGCGGTGCGGGCCGAGGAGATCATTCAGACCGAAGTGCACAAGACCATGAACCGCCTGGCGTCACACGAGGTTGTGCCGACCATCGTGGCCCTGGAAGAGCGCCTGAACCGCATCCGCGCCAGCGAAATGGAACACTACCAGGGCCGCCTGGGGAGTCTGACCCCCGAGCAGCGCCAGGCTGTGGAGGCGCTGACGCGGGGCATCATGAACAAGATCCTGCACGGGCCCATCACGGAACTCAAGAACGGTGTCGGCGAGCCGGAGCACGTGACGCTGGTGCGGCTGATCCATAAGATCTTTGGATTGGGAGATTAGTGGCGGCAGCAAGCGAGAAGCGGAAGGTTCAGAGTCGAAGAGTTGAAGGCTGAGAGTTGAAAGTTGAACAACAACGCAAGTGAAAATGGCAGCAGTAAACCTCTTGACGTTCTCTTTTCAACTCTTCAATTTTTAACTTGTCCCGTGTCACTCGTCATTGGTTACCCATGCGACTCAGCATCGGCTCACGCGGTTCGAAGCTGGCCCTGTGGCAGGCGCACTGGGTTCGCGACCGGCTGGTTGCCGCGGGCCACGAAATCGCCATCCGTATCATCAAGACCACGGGCGATAAGCTGCAGAACGTCGCGCCGGATGAGCCGTTGGCGGCGTCGGTCGCGCAGACCGTCGCGGCAGCCGGCGGCAAAGGCCTGTTCATCAAGGAAATTGAAGAAGCCTTGCTCGCGCGCGAAGTAGATGTTGCGGTCCACAGCCTGAAGGACCTGCCCGTCGAACAACCCGCGGGTCTCACGCTGGGCGCGGTGCCCCTTCGAGAGGACGCGCGCGATGTGTTCATTGCCCGGGACGGCCAGCCGCTCGAGAACTTGCCCCACGGGGCGCGCGTCGCCACCAGCAGCCTGCGCCGGCAGACGCAACTGCGTTCGCTGCGGCCCGACCTCGCCTACGTGACGATACGAGGCAATCTCGATACGCGCCTGCGCAAACTCGCGCGCGGCGATTGCGAGGCGCTGGTGCTGGCCGCCGCGGGCGTGCACCGGCTGGGCCTGGGCGAGCGCATCACGGCGTATTTCAGCTTCGATCAGATGTGCCCGGCCGTGGGCCAGGGCGCGCTGGGCGTCGAGATTCGCGCCGACGATCGGGGCGCTCGCGAAGCCGTGACACCGCTCAATCACCCGGCCACACATCAGGAGGTGCGTGCGGAGCGCGCACTGCTCCGCCGCCTGGGCGGCGGCTGCCAGGTGCCCATCGCCGCGCACGCCCTGTGGGAAGATGGTCAACTGCGCTTGCGGGGGCTGGTCGCAAACTTGGATGGGACCCGAGTGATCCGCGCGCAGGCCGTGGGTTCCGCCTCTGATCCCGAAGCGCTGGGCGCCGCGGTGGCCGAAGACCTGCTACGCCAGGGCGCGGGAGAAATTCTCAAGGCCCTCGGCAGGATGTAGGGACATGCGTCGATACACCCGCGTGGATTCGCCCCTCAATCTGGCGGCGTGCGCGCAAGGCGCTTTGTAGCGCCGGCATCTTGCCGGCATTCTGAGCCGCCGCACTCCAAGGCGCTTCGCGCTTTGGGGGGCGGCGCGAACATGCCCTGATTGGTGAAGTCGTGAGGCTGCGCAATCACCCAAGCTCGTCTGAGCGCCTGCCGCTCGCCGGCAAGCGCCTCGCCATCACTCGTGCGCGCGAGCAGGCCGGCGTGCTGCGCGAGGAACTGGCGGCGCTGGGCGCGCAGGTGATCGAGATTCCCACGATTGAGATTCGCCCGCCGGATTCGTGGGAGCCGCTCGACGCGGCAATACACAGGCTGGAAGAGTTCAACTACCTGCTGGTGACTTCTGCGAATGGTGTGCGGAATTTTCTCGCGCGCCTGGCAGCGTGCGGACGCGACGTGCGCGATTTGAAGGGACTCACAATCGGCGCCATCGGCCCCGCCACGGCAGCGGAATTAGCGCGCGCGGGCGTCAAAGTGGACCTGCTGCCGCGCGAGTATGTGGCCGAGGGATTGCTCGCAGCGCTCGGCGACCGCGACCTCCACGGCAAAGCGTTCCTCATTCCGCGCGCACGCGTGGCTCGGGATCTCGTGCCCCGAGTACTCGAGGAGCGTGGCGCGCGGGTAGAGGTGGTGGAAGCCTACCAGACTGTCACGCCGGACATTTCCGCGAAGGAGCTCGCGCGCCTGCTCACACCGCCGCCGGACGCGATTACGTTCACGAGTTCGTCAACCGCCACGAACTTCGCAAAACTCGTGGGCAAAGACCGCCTCGGGCAAACATTGCACGGCGTGGTCATCGCCTCCATCGGTCCGGTCACTTCTGAAACTCTCCGCAAGCTCGGCCTCACCGTCACCTTCGAAGCACGCGAGTCCACGATGGCAGGACTGGTGAAGGCAATTCAGGAATACTTTTCCAAAGGCTAATAGAGAGAAAGCAGTAGGCGGCGAGCCCCTTGGGTGAGTCCCGGCAGAGTCGGGAGAGGCAACAGGCAGCAACCAGCGGCTAAAGGTTCAGCAACTCGCGGAGCTTGCGGGTCTGGGCGCGGCTGACGGGGATTTCGGTTTGCTTGCGGTCCTGCATCTTAAGCTGGTAAGAGCTCTTGAACCACGGCACGACTTCCTTGATGTGGTTCACGTTCACCAGGTAGGAGCGATGCACCCGCCAGAAGGTCTTGGGGTCGAGGTTGGACTGCAGCTCCTCGACGGTGCGGAAGTTGGACTGGCCTTCCAAGTCGCGCGTGACGATGCTGATGACGCCGTCTTCGATGCTGGCGTAGATGATGTCGTCAGAATCCACCAGGAAAAGGCGATTGCCGCTCTTCACCACGAGCTTACCCTTTTGCAGCGCTGGACGCTCCTCCATGATCTGCACCAGGCGGTCGAGCTTTTGACTCGCGGTTTCTGAGGTCTCGAGCATGCGCCGCACGCGCAGGATGGCCTTCTCGAGCCGCGGCTTGGCGATCGGCTTCATGAGGTAATCGATGGCGTTCACTTCGAAGGCCTGCACGGCGTACTGATCGTAAGCCGTCGCGAAAATGAAGAACGGTAGGCGCACCTTTTTTTCGAGCAGGCGCTTGATCACGCCGAAGCCGTCCACGCCGGGCATTTGCACGTCGAGGAAGACCACGTGCGGGTTGAGGTCGCGCACCAAGTTCACGGCCTCCACACCGTTCTTGCCCTGGCCGACGATTTCGAGCTCGGGGATGCCCTTGAGCAGGAACGCCAGCTCGTCACGAGCCGGCTGTTCATCGTCAACGATGAGTGCCGTGATTTTCATGCGGAAGACATTCCCCTCCGTGGCCTGACGCGCGGGCCACTCCTTCTGCGACAATCTGCCTGTCGCCGACATTATAGCCGACGTTCGAGCCGGGGAAAACCCACTCACGCACGCTGGTTTAAGGGCGGCCCTCGGCTGTTGTTTGGGACGGCGAGCCCAAGTCGGTCCGTCAGCCAAAGTCGAACCGCGGCGCCTCGGCGGCGGGGCCGAGGTGCTATACTGCCTGCGCCTGCTTGACGGCGGCGCTGTCACTTTGTGAGGTGAACATGCCCAGGCACGCCCGGGTCCTGAAAAGCAAAACCCTCTTCCGTGGAAGAGTGATCCAGTTGAAGGTGGAACAGGTGGTCGAGCCCGGTGGCATCCAGACCACCCGGGAAGTCGTTTGTCATCGCGGTTCCGTGGTAGTCATTCCCCACCTTCCCGGCGGCCGAGTGATTCTGGTGCGCCAGTACCGGCATGCAGTAGAAGAGAACCTCTGGGAACTTGTTGCCGGTGGCATCGAACCGGGGGAAACTCCTCGCGAAAGCGCCCGGCGTGAGTTGCAGGAAGAAACCGGATACCGTGCCCGCACCCTCAAACCCCTCCTCGAGTTTTACCCGAGCCCGGGAATCCTGAGCGAGAAGATGCATCTCGTCGAAGCCCGCGACCTGACGCTTTCCAAGGCCCAGCCGGATGCGGACGAGCGCATTGAGCTCGGGCTCTTTACCGTCCACGAGTTGATCAACATGGCGAGAAGCAACGAGATTCGGGATGCGAAAACCCTGGTGGGAATCCTGTGGCTCTTTGCGGACAAAAAACCACCAATTTGATCTCCGCCAGGTTCGAAGCTTACTCCGGGAACATTTCCCTTGACAAATCGCGTATAAAGACGCTATCTGTAATAGTGAGGGAGTCGGGAAAGTGTTCTTGTTGGGAAAGTGTTCATGGAGTTAAGGGGCCGGGGATCGAAAGATCTTCGGCTTTTGCTTTTTGGGCACTTCCCGCAAGCCACAACCCCAAGAAAAGCCAAGGAGGACGCAAGTGGCAAGACTTCAAGGGAAAGTCAAGTGGTTCAACAACAGTAAGGGGTATGGTTTTATCGGCCAGGACGGCGGAGCTGATGTCTTTGTTCATTACTCGGCCATCCAGGGTGAAGGCTTCAAGACCTTGCAGGAAGGCGACACGGTGGAGTTCGAGATCGTCCAAGGGCAAAAAGGACCTCAGGCCGACAAGGTCACAAAGCTCGGGTAACCGGCATCTGCTTCAGCATTTCCTGGCCCAACCTTTCGGGTTGGGCCTTTTTGTTTTCAGCGACTTGTGACGATGCTTCCCCTCCTCCCATCCTTGTGCTTTTGCTATTGCCTTCTGTGCACTTGATTTTCAAGCGGGCAAGCGAGACAATAGCCGGGTTCGGAAAGTAGGGGCAACCTTATAGCCGGGCTAGAGGGAGTAGTGCGGCGCTCTCCAATGCCGCAAAGCTGACGTCCAACCGTCCGCCGTGTACCCTTGGGAGGGATTTGTGATGACGAAGTTGACCCGAGCCGCCATCCTCATAGCGCTGTTCGCTCTCTCTGCCGTGGCACAGGAGGCCGCCCCGACGGCGCCCTTGTCCCACCGCGGAACCTTTCTGGCAGATCTCACGAGCCAGCCCAAGCCCCTGACGGTCACCGTCCCTGCAGAGACGGAGGTCAACGTCGAAGTGCTGTCCGGGATTCATACTCGGATCAACCGTGTCAACGACCCCATCATCGCTAAAGTCCTCGCGCCCGTTTCCGTCAAAGGACAGATTGCTCTGCCCACCGGAAGTCTGCTGGATGGGCGGATTACGATGATCCGCAATTCCGGCCACATGCACCGTCCCGCCGAGCTCGGTCTGCGATTTGATCGGATCACCCTCCCGGACGGTCAGGAAAAACCGATCGCGGCCGTGCTGGCCGCCCTGGAGAACCCTGGGACACTCGATTTTCATCTCGATGCGGAAGGCCGCTTGACGGGCAACCGCACGCTCTCCCTGAAGGGGGTCTTCGGCGGAGTCGCGGCGCTGGGAACCTATGGCGCTTTGAAGATGGCTGCCGTCGGCTCGAGCGGCGTTTCCTTGGCACTTCCCCTGGGCGGAGCCGCCCTCATCGGCTACGAAGCCTTTTGGCGCCGCGGCCGCGAAGTCAACGTGCCACCGGAGACTCATTGCCGCCTGCGATTGAATTATCCGCTCACCGTTCGCGTCCCCTGGTAGGCGTCCGGCAGGCGCGAGCTCCCTCCGTTGGGCCGTACTCCGCATCACAGGACGCGCAACCCAATCCGGCAGATCGGGAGGCCGGTCCCGGCGATCGCCCACCGCAACGAAAAAGGAATGCCGACCGATATCCTCCACGAACTGTTGTGCCAGCCCCCCGAGGCGCGACCTGTTTTGCTGGAAGGCCGGTGGCTCGGTGAATCGGGCGACCCATGCTGGGCAGCAAAGGACCCGGCCAGCATCTTGGAGGGCTCCGGCGATGCGCTCCCTGAGCTTCCTGCCTGGCTCGACTGGCATTCCAGAAAATACCCGGACGGCGCTGCCATCGGGTTCTTGTCTTATGAGCTCGCCCGACACTTTGAGTCTTTGCCGCTTGCCCCGAACAGTTCCCTGCCCGACTTTTCATTCGCCTATTACCCTCGCGTCGAGCGCCTCGTGGTGGGGCAAACGCCCCGCCCCAGCCCCGGGCGCAGCATTTCCATTCATGCCAATTTTGATTTCGAGAAATACCGCCAAGCGGTCGAGCGCGTTCGCACGTACATCGCGGCAGGGGACGTCTACCAAGCGAACCTCACTATCCAGTTCCGCGCCGACCTGGGAAACGAGGCGACGGAGTCCATCTACCAGCGCCTGACGAGTAGGGGCGCCCCCTTCCGCGCCTTCCTCAAGACCCCGGGCCGCACCATCCTGAGCAATTCGCCGGAACGGTTTTTCCGGGTTTCCGGGAATCACATTCTTACCAGTCCCATCAAGGGCACCATCGCGCGTGATTCGCGCGATCCTGAACGGTCCAAGGCTCGACTTCTCTCCAGCCACAAAGATCGCGCCGAGAATGTCATGATCGTGGACTTGCTGCGAAACGACCTCGGCCGCATTTGCCGTTATGAGAGCATGCGGGCGCGCTTGTGGGAAATCGAAACGCTCCCCCAGCTTTTTCACCTGGTTTCGCACGTCGAGGGAACACTCCGCCGCGAGGCCGGCATCCTCGAAATCCTCCGGGCGCTTTTCCCTTGCGGCTCCATCACCGGCGCGCCCAAAATCCGCGCGATGGAGATCCTCTCGGAAATCGAGCGGGCGCCGCGCGGCGTTTCCATGGGTGCCATCGGAATAATTCGCGGTGTGCCAGGCTCGGACCGCTGTAAAATAGACTTCAGTGTTTCGATCCGAACCACGGTCATCGAGAAAGGAATCGCCTGGTTCAATGTGGGTGGGGGAATTGTCTCGGATTCGAACCCCCTCTCGGAGTACGAAGAAGTGATGCTCAAAGCTCAACCCCTGTTCGACGCCCTGGGAGCGCTGCCGCCCCGGCCGGCGCGACCTATCCTGTCCACAAGCCCGGCAACGGCTCATCAATATGGATTCACTCATCTATCATAACGACCGGATTATTCCCCTCTCGGAAGCTCGCCTGTCGCCTGGCCAGATGGGCTTGCTCATGGGCTGGGGCGTCTTCACCACGCTGCGAGTCTACGCAGGGTCCCCTTTCGCCTTTGAGCGGCACTGGGTGCGGATGGCCCGGGACGCGGAACGATTGGGCGTCGCGCTCGATTCCCATCAGGAAGCCGTGTGGGAAGCGATTGTGAAGCTGGCGGCCGCCAATCACCGGCCGGAAGGCACGGCCCGCCTTTCTTTCATCAAGAATCACGGGGGCCTTTGGGCGGATGCTCCCGACCACCCGGCCACGGACCTGCTGATCTTCACGCGCGAACTCGCGGCCTGGCCGGCGGCTCACAAGCTCAAGCTCGTCCCCAACGCCATCTTTTCCAGTGGAAGATTGGCCGGCGCGAAGATGCTCTCCTGGGTGCAGAACGCCGCCACACTCGAGAGAGCTCACGCGGAAGGATTCGACGATGCGCTGCTCTTGAACGAGCGAGGTCACCTGGCGGAATGCACGTCGGCCAACGTCTTTCTGGTGCGCGACGGCCGGGTTCTGACGCCGCCTCTCAGTTCGGGCTGCCTGCCGGGAATAACCCGGGAGGTGCTCGGAGAGGTCACTCCGGGCGTGGGGTACGAACTTCTCGAACGGGAGCTGACCGCGGACGATCTGGGTTCGGCAGAAGAGGTCTTCATCAGCTCGACAACTCGCGAGGTCGCGGCCGTGGGAAGCATCCATCCGAACTGGCGCTATGCAACTCCGGGGAAAATCACCCGCGCGCTCGGAGCGGCTTTTCAGCAGTACGTCAGATCTTATCTAAAGCGCGCCGCCGCTTCCCGTTCCTGACTTCCAGATTTCCGGCTTGCTCTTCCAGGCCTCCAGTGGCGACTCATTTTGGCACAAAGGGGTTTCGGTCCTCACCAGGGTCGGCCCCCGCACCGTCTTACTTGCCAGAGTTAACGCGGCTGGTCAGCCAAACGGCCAGCCCGAATTTCCCACCACGGACGAGGGAGGGCGGGGCTTTAGAGTCTGTGTGAAAACCTCAGATTTCACGCTTTCGCGAACGGAGATTCAATGACTTGCATTGTGGAAAAGGCCGAAAAACCGGGTTTTCACACAGACTCTAAAGCCCCGCTCTCCCGACCGCTGGGAAAAAGGCGTTGTGTGCTGAGATATCGGGGCTAGAGGGCTCACTACCAAGCTCCCCGCGAACTCTGCTTGCTGCAATTCACGCCTTGCGATAATTTAGATGTAATCTAAGGAACGACGGAATCCTATTCAGGCTTGGGCCGGACAGCGCCCACACTTATGCGGGAAGAAACCACGGAATCGGCGAGAGTCTCCCCGGCAAGTAGGGGCGAGCGGCGCTCGCCCCCGGGCCGAACGCCGTTCGGCTCTGCACCGGAGGCCGCACACGACCTCTTGAGTGAGATTCCCTCCCCTTCCCGGCGTCTCTGGCTCGGGCTGTGTGTTACCCTCGCCATTTTCGTTATCTTTGCCTCCTACACCATTCGCGAAATCCGCTGGCTCCAGGACTTCCAGGTCAACGTGGTGCAGAAGAACCGGAAAGCCTCCCTCCAGCTTCTGCGGCTGCAAGACGACACGTACCAGCTTGCCGTCTCGCTTCGCGACATGACCCTTCCGGAAAGCCGCTACCCGATCTTCTACTGGAAGGGCGAATTCTCGCGGCTGCGCGACGACATGAACAACGCGTTGGCTATGGAGGCCCAATACGCCGCCAACACTCCTGCCGGCGATCAATTGCGCCGGCAACTGCGCGACATCCTCGACAACTTCTGGTTGCTCGCCGACGAAGCCTTCAACCTGGCGGACCAGGGCCATGAGGATTCCGCCCGCTACCTCATCCGGTCGCAGCTCGAAGAGCAGCGGGAGACGATTTCCCGAGTCGTGTCACGCTTGCTGAGCTTGAACGACCAGGCGCAGCAGGAAGCCGGCCAGCGCGTCAGCTCGGTGTATGGACAAGTCTCCAAGGACATCTTGCTGCTCATTGGCGTGCTCTTCCTGGTCGCGCTGGGAACCGGACTCTACACCCTGCAAGCCAACCGGAAGACCTTCGAGCGCCTGCACCACCTGGCGGAGAAACTGCAGTCGCAATCGGAGCAAATGCGCATGCTCTCCTGGAAGTTAATCGAAGTCCAAGAGCGAACGCTCCGACATGTGGCGCGGGATTTGCACGACCATTTCGGGCAGATCCTTACCGCGATTGGGGTCATGCTGGGGCGGGCGGGACAAAAAGCTCTGGACAAGGACCCCGTCTTCGTCCAGGATGTGCAAGCCGTCAAGAAGATTGTGGAAGACACCTTGCAGAGCGTCCGGGACGAGTCCCAGATCTTTCGTCCCGCGATTCTGGATGATTTCGGCCTGCAACAGACGCTCGAATGGTTCGCGGAACAATTCTCGCGGCAGACCGGCGTGCAAGTGCATTACCAAGGAAAGCTCTCCGACGGTTTCCTCGCTCCGGAGGCGGCCATTCACGTTTATCGCATCGTGCAGGAGGCGTTGAATAACGTGGCGCGCCATTCGGGCGCACGGGAAGCTTGGGTGACCGTGGAAGAGAAAGAAAACCTGTTAAACTTGGAAGTCCGCGATAAGGGCGCCGGCTTCGAAGTCGGCGCGGAAGTCAAGAGGGCGGCAGGTCAAGGCATTGGGTTGATGGGAATGCGCGAGCGCGCCGAACACCTGAATGGCTCGTTCGCAATTCGCTCCGCGCCCCAAAAGGGGACAACGGTCAGCGTGCGCGTTCCGCTCCCCCGGCCTTCTCTGCGCCCCGTCTCAGAGGAAGCACCGTAACAGGGTGTTGAAAAACGTGTAGCGGCGACTTCACGTCGCCACCTTGAGATCGAACCAATTGGACCTATGGCGATGTAAAATCGCTGCTACCTCGCAACGTCGGGGTTCTTCAACACCCTGCTAAACTGTGACGGTGCCGCAGTAGGGGCGACGCGGCGCGGCGCCCCTACTCATCTCCAAGGAAGCGAGCTGAACCGTGGCTGCGATCGGAACCGAAAAAAAGATTCGAGTCTTGCTCGCCGAGGACCACACCCTGGTCCGGCAGGGCTTCCGGCGAATTCTGGAAGACGATCCCAAGGTCAGCGTGGTCGGAGAGGCGCGCACCGGGTTGGAAGCCATTGAGCAGTGCAAAACCCTGAAGCCCGAAGTGGTCGTGATGGACCTCTCCATGCCCGACCTCGGCGGCCTGGAAGCCACGGCGGAAATCCTCAAGGCTGATCCCGAGGTCAAAATCCTCATCCTCAGCATGTACTCGAACGAGGCCTACATCCGCAAAGCCTTCGAACTCGGCGCCAAGGGATACATGCTGAAGAATGCCATCGAGCTGGACCTGAACCGCGCCGTGAAGGCCTTGGCGGAGGGCGAAGCCTATTTCAGCCCGGCCATCTCCCACATCGTTCTGGAAAGCATGAAGACGGGATCGTTCCGTGAATCCGCGCAAGAACCCTACGACCGCCTCACCCTCCGAGAGAAGGAAGTCCTGCAACTCATTGCCCAGGGCAAGTCCAACAAGGAAATCGCGGTGCTCCTCAACATCAGCGTGAATACCGTGGCGGTGCATCGCGCCCGACTCATGGAAACTCTCGGCCTCCACCGCACAGCTGAACTGGTGCTCTACGCCGTGAGGAAGGGCCTCGTCCAGGCCGAGTAGCACTGGTCAACTCCAAATTCATCACCCTCTCCCGAGGAGTCTGTGTGATAACTCTCGGTTGGGCACGTGCAGGGAACGCGGGCGAGGAGGCCCGCGATGAGATTTCTGCCCTACGAACCAGATCAAGCGTGGTTGTTGCCGCCCAGCGTGAAGGACGTGCTGGGAGAAGATCACTTGTGCTTTTTCGTGCATCGGGTGGTGGAGGAACTGGACCTGAGCGGG
>JAIQEZ010000049.1 GCA_020073545.1 Terriglobia bacterium
GCCACTTGTAGAGGCACCGTCGCGTCACCCCCAGCTCTTGTGCCAATTGGCCCACATCTTCGCAGGTCCTCATTCGCTCAACAGCCATCCGCTGGAACTTCCGTGAGTATCGCGTCCGCTTCACTTTGCACCTCTTTCCCAGTGCAAAGTGTGCCCATCCTGACTGTCTCATTTCAAGGGTTCAGTCCATGTCATTTTAGGGGCCCACTCCAGAGCCGGAAGCAAGCGTGCCACCGGATTGACAATAACAGCCTGATGGACTAATTTGATGCGCGAAAATCACTGGCTTATTCGCCGAGGCGGATCCCACTATGGCAAAAACGGTAACGAGATTATTTGCTTTGGTCGTGGCGCTGGCGGGGATGGCCTGCGGCGCCGTAGCGCAGGAAGCTACCAAACCTGCCTATCTGGACCCGAGCCTGCCAGCCGAGCAGCGGGCGGTGGATCTGGTACGCCGCATGACGCTCGAAGAAAAGGCCTCGCAACTGGTGAACCAGGCGCGCGAGATCCCACGGCTCAAGGTTCCGGCGTACGACTGGTGGAGTGAGGCGCTGCATGGTGTCGCCGTTGATGGCACGACGGAATTTCCTGAGCCCATCGGTCTTGCCGCCACCTTCGACGTGCCCGGCATTCACGAGATGGCCACCGCCATCAGCATCGAGGGACGCATTAAGCACGCGCAGGCGGAACGCGCCGGCCACAGCAACATCATGGAAGGCCTCGATTTCTGGTCGCCCAACATCAACATCTTCCGCGACCCGCGCTGGGGACGCGGGCAGGAGACTTACGGCGAGGACCCGTTCCTGACCTCGCGCATGGGCGTGGCCTTTGCCACCGGGATGCAGGGCGACGATCCCCACTATTACCGCACGATCTCCACGCCGAAGCACTACGCCGTGCACAGCGGGCCCGAGCCTACCCGCCACTTCACCGACGTGGACGTCAGCAAGCACGACATGTTAGACACGTACCTGCCGGCGTTTCGCGCCACCGTCACGGAAGGCAAAGCCGGATCGGTGATGTGCGCATACAACGCCATCAACGGCGAGCCGGCCTGCGCCAGCGAGTTCCTGCTGGAGGATCAGCTACGCGGAAAGTGGGGCTTCCAGGGGTATGTGGTCTCGGATTGCGGCGCCGTCCGCGACATCTTCAGCGGCCACCGCTTCCGCACCACGCAGCCACAAGCATCGGCGATTTCGCTGGAACGCGGCATGGACAATGAATGCATCGACTTTTTTGCCAAGGTGAAGGACGACCACGATTACAGGCCGTACATCGAAGCTGTACAGCAGGGCTATCTCACTGAAAGTGCGATCGACACGGCGCTTATCCGACTCTTTACGGCGCGGATCAAGCTGGGAATGTTTGATCCGCCGGAAATGGTTCCTTACACGAAGATCGATGAGAAGGAACTCGACAGCGCTGAGCACCGTGCCATGGCTCGCAAGCTGGCGAATGAGTCCATGGTTTTGCTGAAGAACGATGGCACTCTGCCCCTCACATCAGGAATCACAAAGATCGCGGTGGTGGGCCCGCTGGCTGATCAGACGAGGGTCCTGCTCGGAAACTACACCGGAACGCCGACGCATTCCGTCTCCGTGCTGGAAGGCCTCAAAGCCGAATTCCCGAACGCGAAGATCACGTTCGTTCCGGGAACCCAGTTCCTGCGCAACGACGGAGATCCTGTGCCGGACAGTGTGCTGACGACCGAAGATGGCAAACCCGGTCTCAAGGCGGAGTACAGCAGCTGGCAGGGAGTCACGCTGGAGCCCGGAGCGAGGCCGACACCGCTCACGAGCCGGACTGAACCGAATATCAACCTCAGCGAAAGCAATCTGCCGACGGAGGTCGCAGGGAAGAGGGCTATTGGCGTCGAGTGGACGGGTTTCCTGACGCCGCCGGATTCCGGCGACTACCTCCTCGGCATTCGCGTCGAAGGCTTTGCCAAGGTGTCGGTTGACGGCAAGACGGTCGCACAGGAGTTCAGAACCCACGGCGTCGAAGCAAAAGTCGGGCGCGTGCACCTGGAAAAGGGGCAGAAAGTCGCGCTGGCCGTCAACTACGGAAATATGGGCGGAGGCCAGCCGCGCGCGCAGCTGATCTGGGCGAAGGTGAACAATGCCCCTTCGCCGGAAGCCGTTACGGCGGCGAAGAATGCCGACGTCGTGATTGCCGTCGTCGGGATAACCAGCCAGCTCGAAGGCGAAGAGATGCCGGTGAGCGAACCTGGTTTCCTGGGCGGAGACCGCACCAGCATTGATCTGCCCGAACCGGAAGAAGCCCTTATCAAAGCCGTCGCCGCGACCGGCAAACCCCTGGTCGTCGTGCTGATGAATGGCAGCGCGCTGGCCGTCAACTGGGCCAATGAACACACCAATGCGATTCTCGATGCGTGGTATTCCGGCGAAGAAGGCGGCGCGGCGATTGCCGAAACGCTGAGCGGGAAGAATAATCCTGCGGGTCGTTTACCGGTCACTTTCTACAAGGACATCAGCCAGCTGCCCCATTTTGAAGACTACTCAATGGAAGGCCGCACCTACCGCTACTTCCAGGGAAAGCCGCTTTATCCTTTCGGCTATGGCCTGAGTTATTCGACCTTCGCCTACAGCGATCTCACCCTGCCACAGGCAGCCGTGAATGCGGGCGATCCGGTTGGAGCGGATGTGACGGTGACCAACACGGGAAAGGTGGCGGGGGATGAAGTGGTGCAGGTTTATCTGAAATTCCCGCCCGTGAAAGGGGCGCCGCGAATAGCTCTCCGCGGATTCCAGCGCATTCACCTCGAACCGGGCGCAAGTCAGAAGGTTCATTTCGAGCTGAAGAACCGGGACTTGAGCATGGTGAAGGAGGACAGCAATCCGATCATCGCCGGCGGTGATTACACGATCAGCATCGGCGGCGGCCAGCCTGATACCGGAGCGCCGGGGGTCACCGGGCACTTCCGTGTTGAAGGCCAGATTGCCTTGCCGGAATAGCGGGTGTCCGGTTCCGCGAAGACAGGAACCATCAGCGAAAGGTAAGCGCGCGGAGCGGCAGATCATGACCGAACTAACAGCGCGCGCTCCGGTGCGCGCACATACCGCTGTTACCGGACGAAAAGACGAAGCGCTCACTTGCAGTTTTCCGTCGCACACAGATTCCGGCTGAAGAACGGGATCACGTGGTCCTTAAAACGGTAGGCGACGGCGCTGGTGTGGGTGCCGTGGTAAATCTCAAAGCTGTTGGCAATGCCATAGGTGTCGAGGACATCGTGCAGTTTGGTCGTGTCGAATCGTAAACCATCCTGGTCGCCCACATCGATCGCAATGGCGCGATACTGGCGCAAATTGTCGATGTATTGGTCGATGAATGCCAAAGGTGCATTGGCCGCCCACTTGGCAATCACATCGGGCTGGGGCTCACCAACTTTTCTGGGCAGGTCAAGATAGAGCGGCGGATTCTTCGGGTCGGGCGACCACGCCGCGGCTGAGGCGAGCTGAGCGCGGGCGAAGAACGACAAGCCAGCCGCGTCGGCAGGAGTCTTTACCGATTCCAATTCCTTCTCTTCCGATGCCATAGCCTTCTGCCTGGCTGGATTTGCCGGCCTGGAGCCCATCGGCGAGAGGCAACAGGGACTCATGATATAGAGATTGCTGAACACGTCAGGATGTTTCATTCCAATGCGAGCGGCGCCATAACCGCCCATGGAATGGCCTACCAGGCCCCGGCTCACGCGGTTAGGAATCGTGCGGTAGTGCGCGTCAATATAGGTGACCACATCGTGGGCGATGAACCGCTCAAAATCACCCGTGGTGACGGAGCTCGAATACATCGAGCCGCCGTACACGGTCTTCGAGTCGGGCAGCACAACAATCATTTCTTGGCTACCCTTGGCGAAAGCGCCTTCTATGGTTTGCGGCACATGGATCTCATGGGTCCATTGCTCGGCGCCGATGGAAAATCCGTGCAAGGCATATACGACGGGGTAGCGCAGGTGCTTCTCCTTGGTGTAGCTGGGCGGCAAGAACACGATGACGTCGCGATCGACCGCATCCCCTTCCAGATTGCCTTCCAGCGCTTCACCGTGGATTTTGATGTGCTCCACCGTCACAGGCTTCGCACCGGGAACACCCGGAGGCACTTCGGTCTGCACTTGCGCCGCAAGCCGAGGCCCTAGAGCAACGCCCATCGCCAGCGTCGTTACACAAAGCAATCTCGTTGTTATCATCGACGTTCTCTCCTTAAACACCCTTCTACAAAAAGCCTATAAACAGCACCTATTGGAACCGGCTCAATGACCGATTCTGCGAAGAGTGCTATCCAGCAAAATGGGCTTGCCAGGTTCGATCTGAACCTCGGTCGACTCGTCGCCGTAAATTAACCGGTATTTCACCGCATGATCGGATTGCAGCCTGAGCTCAGTGAGTCGACCTTCCTTCCAGGTGATGTCCAGCTTGCCGCCGCCCCGCACACGCACTCCCTTCGAGCTTCCGCTTGGCCATTGACGCGGGAGGGCAGGCAAGACGCTGATTTCGCTGTCAGTGCTCTGCACCAGCAACTCAGTAATCGCGGCCGGACCGCCCAGATTGCCGTCGATTTGAAAGGGCGGACACAGATCGAACATGTTGGGCAGTGTGTTCTTCGTGATCAGCAGTCTCAGGTTGGCATAAGCGTGCTCCGGGTTTTGAAGCCGCGCCCAAAGCGCCGCCCTCCATACCTCCGACCATCCGGTACCGCCGTCACCCCGCAGTTCGAGAGTCTTCTTGGCGGCAGCCGCAACCTCGGGGGTGGTTTTGAGGCGGATGTCATGCCCCGGATAAAGCGAGTACAGATGCGACACATGCCGGTGCGCCGGCTCAACTTCGGGATAATCCCCAATCCATTCCCGCAGTTCCCCCCGCTTGCCGATTTGCAGCGGTGGCAAGCGCTTTTGGGTCCGAACCAGTTCAGACCGGAACTCGGCGTCTGTTCCAAGGATTTCGGCAGCACGCCGGCAATTCTCAAAGAGCTCTCGAATGAGCTCGATATCCATCGTGGGCGCGTACGTCAGATGCTCAGGCTTACCGTTCAGAATGTATTGGTTTTCCGGCGAAGTTGACGGATTCGTGACCAGACGGCCTTCAAAGGGTGTTCCGGCCGGCGCTTCCACCAGAAAGCTGAGTACAAACTCGGCGGCCCCTTTCATCACCGGATACGCCTGCTGCCGCAGGAATTCCCGATCGCCACTGAATTCGTAGTGGTCCCACATCCGGTTTGCCAGCCACACCTCCCCCATTGGCCAGATACCCCAGGAACCGTCAACAGGTGCGGTTGCGCGCCAAAGGTCGGTGTTATGGTGCAGGACCCATCCCCCGCTGTGGTACTGCACGCGGGCGGTTTCGGCGCCGGTGACCTGCAGATCGTGGATCAACCTCCACAGAGGTTCTTCCGTCTCCCAGAGATCGCCGGTATCAGCCTGCCAATAGTTCATTTCCAGGTTAATATTCGTCGTCCACTTGCTGCCCCATGCCGGATTCAGATCCTCGTTCCAGATTCCCTGCAGATTCGCGGGCTGACCTCCGGGCCGGGAAGACGAGATCAGCAAATAGCGGCCGAACTCAAAATAAAGCGCGAGAAGGCTGGGATCGTCATTTGCAGCAAAACTGGTGATGCGGCGGTCCGTTGTCTCGGTGGGATGGTCCTGTCCAAGTCGCAGTTGAACCCGCGAAAACAAGCTCTGAAAGTCATCTACGTGCCTCCGCCGCAGGTGTTCGTATGGCATCTTCGACGCCCGGCGAACATAGCCCTGGGCAGCGCTCGGAGGATCACCATCGATATCGTGGTAATTCCTGAAACTTGTTGCATTGCTGAAGAGGATCGTAACCGCGTTGGCGCCGGAGATTTGCAGACGCTCTCCGGCACCGCGAACCGAGCCGCCCTCGATCAACACCTTGAGGACTGCGGCAAACCGCATGCCAGGCTCATCCCAGGAGCCAGTCCACGACCATGGTGAATTCTTCCGTGGCTGGATTTGACCGGTTAACTGCCGGGCATCGTTCGCGATGCCTTCGACTTGTGTTTCGGGCTGGGGAGAATCCAATCCAACTGTGAACGCGATCTGACCTGGCCGACTCGCCGTGATTCGAACGACCAGAACCTGGTCCGGATACGAAACAAAGACTTCACGCCGATAGCGGGTTGAGCCTGCCTTATAGGTCGTCTCGGCAATCGCATCGTCGAGGTGGAGTTCGCGAAGGTAATCTGTCACCGCGCCCTGACCCGGAAAGTGCAGACGCACATCACAAAAGGGCTGGTATGGCATGAGCAGCTTCGGTTGGCCCATGAGGTTTTCCGAAAGCTTCTCAGCCTCGTCCACCTTGCCCGCGAAGATCAGTTGTCGAACCTCCGCAAGATAGGTGTACGCATCCGGATTCGCGTAGTTGTGGGGCCCTCCACCCCAGAGGGTGCTCTCGTTGATCTGAAGGCGCTCATCTTCCGTCCCGCCAAAGACCATCGCGCCAATACGCCCGTTGCCAAGCGGCAAGGCCTCGGTCCATTTTGCTGCGGGTTTGTCGTATGTCAGTTTGAGATCGGATTCGGCTGCTGCAGCCGCCGCGCTCAGTGCGGTCGCAGCCACGACAAGCAAAGCTAACCTGACTCCGAAACTCATTCGCCGTTTTAGCACTTCGCACCTCCGCAATGAGTCGCCCGCGCCGAGTGGCCAAGACATGGGAAGCACGTATCGCCCCTCTCCAGTGAGCCAGGGCCGACTATTGAAAGCGCGTATTTTCAGATTTGACCGGCACGACCGCGCTCGTATCCCACGGCTCCGCCAATTCGAGCTTGATTATGGTATCGACCGTATCCGCTGCGACAGGAGGCACTTTGAGTGCAATGCTTTTGTCGTCCTGACTGTAAGAAACAGAGTTCCTGTTAAGTTCGGTAACTTTCACTACAGGCGTGGGTAAGGTTGGAAGTACAAGGGTTCCACTCTCCGGAATCTTCAGAACGTGCACATATAGGTAATTCCCTCTGTGTGTGGAAACGCCATACCCTCCGGGAAGCCACGGACCGCCACGCGTCCCATAGATACTTTCGCCGTTCTGTTTGAGCCACTCGCCGAGTTCGTGCAAGCGTTCCGCTTGGCTGAGCTCAATCTCGCCATCGGGCTGGGGTCCAACATTTAGGAGAAAATTGCCGTCCCGCCCTGCTGCGCCGATCAGGAGCCGAAGAATTCGGTCTAATGGCTTCACCTTCGCGCCTGCTTGATAACCCCATGCCGCCTCGACAATCGTCGTGCACAGCTCCCAGGGCGTCTGATTGTCGAATTTTCCCAGTGCACCATCTCCTTCGCGGGAACGGAAGTCCGCCGGTGCGTCCGTGCGATCGTTGATCACGATGTTGGGCTGCTTTTCGCGGAGGTAGTCAACAACCTGGTCATCCTGCCAATCGAATTTTCCGGTGTAGGGCTGGTCTGCGCGACGAGCGTACCAATGGCCGTTGAATTGAACGCCCCCGAATCCCAGCCATTCGTTGCCGCCGCCGTCAAACCACAGTATGTCCAGCTTGCCGTAATGAGTAGCGAGTTCCGATATTTGACGGCGATATTGCCCCCTGAGCGCAATCGCGCTGTCCATATAGAGGTCGGGAAAAAAGAAACCCGGAAACCGCCAATCTAAAGGCGAATAGTAAAGACCAACACCGAGTCCCGCACTGCGCACCGCTTTCACATAATCGGCAACAAAATCATGGTGTGCTGCGGATTTTACAGCAGTGAAGTCGCTGCCCGGGTCGTCGAACAAAGCGAAGCCATCATGGTGACGCGCGGTCAAAACTACGTACTTCATGCCGGCGTCTTTTGCGGTCTGCGCCCATTTCTCTGCACTGAAATGCTCGGGATGGAACTGGGCCATCAGCTTGGCGTATTCCGTGGCTGGTATCTGTTCGGCCCACTGGACCCACTCTCCACGGCCAGGGATTGAATAAACGCCCCAGTGTATGAACAGCCCGACGCGCGCGTCTTTCCACCACTGAATCCGGTTCTGGGCATTGGGGTCGGTCGCGAGCGGGGCCCATTGCGCCGTTAGCTGGGGTGTAGGAAGCGGAAGGAGAACGACTATCGCGAATACTTTAGCGAGTCTTGTCATCGTGTTTCCTGCGAAATTTGCTTGAGAGCTGCGTTATCTATCTACGATCTGGTTACCATCCTCCGCCCGTATTCAGGCCAGACGAACTACTGCACTGCGAATGAATAAATGGCAACGCTCAAGGGCGGCACGGACATCGTATCGGATACGGGTGTCAGTTCCTGCTCTTGCACCTCAACTCCTGGCTTTTGTCCCACGGTGATCGGACGGTATTCTGCCTCCTGTTGCGAGCGCGGACACAACGGTCGCGTTCTTAACTTAGAAAACTGGCTTGCGCTCACAACCTCCTGGCCTTGTCAATGAGACCACGAGAGGACCTGCGACCTAGCCTCTACGTTTACAGATCCTGACGTGCGGTCTTGTGTCATTGCTCAACTGAGATTACGGTCACCGACTTGGGCTCGAGTTTCAGAGTCAGCTGGCTGCCTTGAAGCTTCGCCGAAACAGGCTTTGGCACGACCGTATTGGGTGCGTCGAAGGTATTGACGCTGTCAACCTTAGGCGCGGTTAGCGTTTCTCCGGCTGCCGATTTAGCGGTGATGCCGGCCAGGCTTGCCTCGATTTCGATGGACTGATTGGGGTCGAAGTTGGTGATGGCTAGCCACAGCTTGCCAGACCTGTCCTTAGCTGCGATGGCGTCCACGCGCGGCAAGCTGATCCCGCCGTGTGTGTAGGTGCCAGCGTCAAAAGCGACCGGCACAAAGGTGGCGTCCTGGAATGGCACATACATCTTAAAGACGTAGTAGGTCGGGGTCATAACCATCTTTTCTTTGTCTGCCATGATCATGGCCTGCAGCACGTTGACCATCTGGGCGATGTTCGCCCCGCGCACACGGTCGGCATGGCGGGCAAAGATATTCAGGTTGAGCGCCGCCAGGATGGCGTCGCGCAGGCTGTTTTGCTGGATCAGGAAGCCCGGATTGGTGCCGGGTAAGGGCGCGTACCAGGCACCCCATTCATCGACGACGAGGGCGACCTTCTTTTGCGGGTCATACTTGTCCATAATGGCGGAATGCTTGTTAATCAGATCTTCCATCGCCAGAGTGGCCTTAAGGATCTGACTGTACTCAGTCTCTCCGAACCCCGCGGACGCAAACGAAGGCGGCCAGCGCACGACCGTGTAGGAATGCATCGAAAGGCCGTTGATATCCCAACTCCACTCGTGATGCTGATAGGCCTTCATGATGGCTTCCGTCCATTCGGTCCACTCGGGCCCGTCACCGCCAGGGCCTACGGTGATCTTCAGCATCTGCTGTTTGCCCTGCTGTGCCGGATTGAAGTTCCTGACGAAGCGGCTGTAAATCTTAAGCTGGCTCAGATAGTAGTCGGGGGTCATGTTGCCACCGCACGCCCAGCTTTCGTTGCCGATGCCAAGATAGCCGACCTTATAGGCAGCAGGATGACCGTTGGCGGCGCGCTCCTTGGACAGCGTCGTCGGGTGCGCGGCGGTCATGTATTCCAGCCATTCGGCCGCTTCCCGCGGGGTACCGGAGCCCACGTTGATTGAGATGTACGCCTCGCTGCCGATCTGGTCGAGGAAATCCATGAATTCGTGTGTTCCGAACGTGTTCGGCTCAATCACGCCGCCCCAGTTGGGATTAAGCGTTACCACTCGCTGACGGCTGATGCCGTTGCGCCAGTGGTATTCGTCTGCGAAGCAGCCGCCTGGCCAGCGAACGTTCGGAACCTTTAGCGCCTTGAGCGCGACAACAACGTCGTTGCGGATTCCGCGAGTATTAGGGATCGTGGAATCTGGACCGACCCATATGCCCTCATAAACGCCGTGGCCGAGATGCTCGGCGAATTGGCCGAAGATGTTGCGGTCGATCTTCGCGCCGACTTTGGACACGTCAACTGACAATTCAACCTTGTCTGCGGCCATGACGGGCGCAGTTAAGGCCACACCTGTCAGAGCGAGACCGACAAGAAGTGAACGCATGACGAGCGATACCCTTTGGGCCAGAGCCATGACTGGAAGCAGAAAACAATGACTTAGAAAGAAGTGTTCTCTTGACGAAACTCTGCTCACCCCGAGGGTAGAGAGCTGGCGTCTCCAACAATGGGATGTCAGTCCTGATTCATAAGCGAGTGCAAAGGCCATTTGTTCTTCTCCGGAAGTATCGGATATCTTCAGGTCCTGCTAGTTTGCCTCTCCTCCGTTTTTCCCCTCGGCGACCAGGCTTCTTCGTTCGAATCGGTCCTGGGCCGAATACCGGGACTCGCCGTAAAGAGGGATAATCTTCCACGTCTCTTCGAGCGGCTTTCTCAAAACAGCCTTGGCGCAAAATCCTTGAGATCGCGACGCCACGTCTGCCACTCGTGCGCTGTGCCTGGCGATTCATAGAAGACGTGCTGAATATTCGCCTCCAGCAGTGATGTATGCAGCGTCTGGAGTCCTGCACGCATTCTCTCAGGCTCCTCTGTCCCGACGCCCACCCAAAGCAAATGCACTTTCTTCGCGAAGGCGGCCGGATCAGCAAGCGCCCCATTGAAGGCTGTCTTCACATCCAGTTTCTGGTTGCCAAGAACCAGAGGCCCGGCCGCTCCACTGAATCCACCAATATAGGAAAACATATCCAAGTGATTGAACGTGACCTGGAATGTCTGCATCCCTCCCATGGAAAGGCCAGCCATTGCGCGATGATCCCGGTCCGGAATTGTTCTGAAGTTCGAATCAATGTATGGGATCAGGACCTGTGTCACATCATCTTCAAACGCCGCGGCCATCTCCTGCATCGCCCGCATCACTTCGGGTGAACCAAAGGGTTTCCCCGTCAGATCGGGAGCAGGCTGGCCGGCGCGCCGGGCGTAACCGTAAGCCATCACAAGGATCATCGGCTTGCAACTTCCAGCCGCGATCAGATTATCGAGTATGAAGTTTGCATGGCCCTGCTTCGTCCATCCAGTCTCGTCCTCACCGCCACCATGCTGCAGATAGAGCACCGGATAGCGAACGTTCGTCTGCACATCGTAGTTCGGCGGCGCATAGACGAGTGCGTGCCGCCAGGTACCCGTCACCTTCGAGTAGTACCAAACCTCACGAACCTGGCCGTGGGGCACATCTTGAATCGAATAGTAAGTAGAGCCCGGCTCCGGAACCTCAACTGCACTTGCATGCTTACTTCCACCAAAAAACGCATGACTGTTGAGGTCGCTAACCTCCGCGCCATCAATCATCAACGTGTAATAGTGCAAACCGGGAACAAGGGGTGGTGTCGTAACCGTCCAGAATCCGTCCGGCTGCTTCACCATATCCAGTTTCGGCCCGCTCCAAAAATTCACCTTCACCTTCGCGGCCTCGGGAGCTTTCACGCGGAGCTGCACCCTCCCGGCACTGTCAACCCGGGGATATTCCGCTCCCCAGACGTTGGTCGCAGCGGGCTGAAAATCGCCCGACTCTTGTGCGCAACAAAGACTCGCAAACAGGAGCATTGCCATTCCAACCTGCTTCATTCCTTCCCTCCTCGCTCACTTGGATTTTAACCACGCTGCACGTCCGTGCATGGCTTAGTGGTAGATCCTTGCCCGCCTCCGCAAAGACCGCTCGGTAGAAATCGCTTTCTCCTTAGCCAGACCTCCACACAGCATCACGAGCCGATTGTATGAAGCCCCCCGTCCAGCACGAGGGGCTTGCCAGGTTCAATCTGAACCTCGGCTGAGCGATCGCCGTAGCTTACCCTGTATTTCTTGGCACGGTCGGATTGCAGCCTGCGCTCAGTGAGTTGGCCTTCCTTCCAGGTGATGTCCAGCTTGCCACCGCCGCGTACGCGCACTCCCTTCAGGCTGCCGCTCGGCCATTGACGGGGAAGGGCAGGCAGCACACTGATTTCGTCGGCAGTGCTCTGTATCAGCATCTCAGTAATTGCGGCCGGACCGCCCAGGTTGCCATCGATCTGAAACGGTGGGCAGAGGTCAAACATGTTCGGCAGTGTACTCTTCGTGATCAAGAGCTTCAAGTTTGCATAAGCGCGCTCTGGGTTTCGAAGCCGCGCCCAAAGAGCTACTCTCCACACAGTTGACCACCCTGTTCCGCCATCACCGCGCAGTTCGAGAGTCTTCTCTGCGGGAGTTGCAAGGTCGGGGGGCATTGAGGCTAATGCCATGTTCTGGATAAGGCGAGTGAAGATGCAACACATGGCGGCGCGTGAGGTGAAAAGTGAATCCCCTGCGTTTTGTCACTTCCTCGCAGGACCCAACCACAAGACCCAGTCGTTATTATCCGGAGAGGTCAGAACCAACGTGCCTGGCTTTACCGCGGCCTCGACTTCCCATTTCCCATTTCGAGGATTGAACCATCGGACAACCATTGGGCGGGACAATCCTTCTGCCCGGAAAGTGATCGTCCCCCCCGCCGGGAGGTACGCGAGCAGCCAATCGGACTTTACAGCTTTCGCCAGAGCGATGAACCGCCGAGGGTCTTGATCGCCTGGTTGCATGGCCAAAAGCTCAGGCGCAGGCCGTAGTTTCCACCATTCCAGTGAAGTAAATAAGTTGCGGATGTACTTGCGCTCCATACTACCGGGCATTTTTATGGCTTCTGACCAGACGGGGTCGATGGCACTCCCCGGGTGGCCCATAGGAGGCTCGTGCCGGAGCGCCCAAGGCCAAATGCCACTGCCGCCATAGGACACGCCAGCTGTGGGTGAAACAAGCAAGCTCCAGTACGCTGCCCGTCGGACCTGATAGGCGTTCGTCTCCCCAGGACCGGGGGGGGTGCGGTAACCCTCGTATTGCGGCTCGATGTCAATAATGGGCCGTGCTGGGTCAGTCTTCCATTCCCTAGCAGGTGGACCCACGACGTGCCAAAGGTACGCTTGGGTAGAATCGAAGTGGCAACTCTGGTAACCAATAAAACTCAGCCAGGATTCATGGCGGAACTCGTCGGCTACCCAGTTCAAACCCTGAGGATGCACCGTGGCGAGTCGATTCTGAGAATTAGCAAATACCGCGCGCCCGATACGCTTCCATCTTTCGGCATTTGCGCCGCGGTAATCACCGTCACCGTTGAGAATCCACACGGTTTGGTGAGCACCCCAGCGCGCTACGAAGTATTTCGCCAGGAGAATGGCCTGGTCTTCGGGCAACGAGACGCCGGGGTTCTCCACCGCCTCCTTCTCATTCCATACTGCAGCCCAGAGTAGCACCGGAGCGGAGATGAAACCGTGGTCGTTTAAGGCGTCCACTCGCGCATCCATCCGGCGGCAGAACTCAGGATTTACTCTTATGCGCTCACGGCCGGAGAAGACCGTTTGCCCTTTCACATCCCCTCGCCAACCCAGCCACTGCCCCGTCACCCATTGAACGGCGTTGAAACCTTTGGAGGCACGCTCTTTGAGGTACTTTTCCCAACCTGGCGCGTCCGATTTCAATACGCCGTTCCAGGCCGTATCTGCAAGCCAGAAAAACGGCGTTCCGTCGGCGTGGACGAGATAGCGACCGCCATCCGAGACCCGCAGCGCGCCGTGGCGATAAAGCGGATTGTCTCCCGAGTAAGGGACGCACGTGAATTCGCCCTGACGGCCATTCAGCCCCGAATCAGACGCAAGCGTCGCGCGCGTGCTGAATGTCCACTTCCCGATTTCCTCCGGCGAAAAGCGCACCCGCCACGTTTTGCCGCCGTCCCAAAAGGCTAGGATGGTTTGCTTCTTTCCGCTGGGTGAGACAAAGTCGACTAATACCTGGATCTCCTGCAGCGGATTGGCGTAGCTGTTGGCGCTTGTTAACGAGGCTTCGAAGCGCTCCCACTGTGCCACACGGTTGGAGCGCGCACCCATCAATAGCTGCGATTGAACTGTAAGGATAATTAACGAAAGAAACCCGAGAATCAGAAAATGCCTTAGTCTTTGCCAATTCATGAAAACATCCAGAAGCCCACCATTCACGGCCCCTAAGGGGCGAAACGTCCAGACCTGTCACTGCTCGACGGACACAGGCTAGCGTGGGAGCTTTTTCTCGCCGGTGATTTCGAAGTGTTCGAGCGCGTACCAGGGGCCTTCGCCGGGTTGTCGGCTGCCGACTGAAACACTGTACCGGCCTGGTCGTACAACGCGTTCACCCTCTTCTGTTACCTGACTCAGGTCTCGCGGACTGAGCGTGAACGCAAGCTTTTTTGTTTCTCCCGGAAGGATATGCAGGCGCGTAAATCCCTTCAGAGCCCGAATGGACGCACCCGTTGACGGGGGGTATTGCAGATAAAGTTCTGCCACTTCATCGCCTGCAATCTTGCTTGAGTTTCGGACCTCCGCCTCTACGGTGAGCGGCTGGCCGACTTCGAGCTTGGTGGATGAAAGCTTCATACCGCCATAGGCGAAGGTTGAGTAGCTCAGGCCGTACCCGAACTCGTAGAGCGGTTTCCCCCGGAAATAGCGGTATGTCCGGTTCTGCATCGAATAATCTTCAAAGGGAGGAAGCTGATCGAGCGAAGCGTAGAATGTGACAGGCAGCCGGCCGCCGGGATTGTTCACGCCTGCCAGCGTCTCGGCGATGGCAGTGCCTCCTTCCTCGCCCGGATACCATGCCGCGAGAATTGCGGCCGCATGCTTCTCCGCCCAGTTGACTTCCACTGCGCTGCCGGTCATCAACACAACGACCAGGGGCTTGCCGGTGGCGGCCACCGCCTTGAGCAGATCCTCCTGCACGCGGGGCAAGCCGATATCGGTACGGTCGCCGCTGTTGAAGCCTTCAACGTGTACGGGCATTTCCTCGCCTTCGAGTTCCGGCGAGAGCCCCACGAAAGCCACCACCACGTCGGCGCCCGCGGCGGCCTTTACGGCTTCGTCGCGCAAGACGTCGGCCGGGGGTTGCCACTCGAGCGTCAGCCCGGCGCCGAACAGGTCCGACCGGTGCGTGTACTCCACGCGGATACTGTGTGGCTTCGTGTCAGTGAAGCGGGCGTTGAAGGAAGGTTCGGGGGGCCGGCGCGTAAACCCGCTTCGGTTGGTCACTCCTTGGCCCGGGGGCGGAAGGGTGTTTTGGCGGCTGTCAATCTTGATCTCGTCATCCAGAATCACTCGAACTCTTTCGTCGACCTCGCAACGATGACAGTGAAACTTGCGGACGCGGAACGTGTAGTCTCCCGGCCCGGGTGGAGTCAGCGTGCCGCTCCAGCGGACCGAGAATGCTTTCATCGGAATTTCAGGCGCGGGCGACGCAGCATTCCAGTCGAACTGGACCCGGGGGTCCGTGCGAATCATCGCAGGCTGACCTGAAAGGTCGGCGTTGGAAAAATACTCAGCCTTCAGGCCAAATTCCTGTGCGCCGTCTTTGGGATGAAACACCGAGCGAGGCACTGGCAAGGCCAACTCCGGGACGTGAGGCGAGCCCTGCGCGTACAGCACTTGTGCCTTGCTGGAGAACTGCCTGAGGATGCCGTCAAGTGGAAGGACGGGATGGCGGGGTACACCGTTGTAATTCCCCTCAAGTGCCGTTAGCGTCTCGGCATTCGGTCCGATCACTGCAATCGTCTTGACGCTCGCCTTGAGCGGCAGCATCGCGTCCTGGTTCTTCAGCAAAACCATGGATTCGCGCGCCACTTTCAGCGCCAGAGCACGGTGCTCAGGGGAACCAACTTCCGACATGGGAATGCGGTTGAACGGAACCATGTCTTCCGGGTCGAACATGCCGAGGCGCATGCGCGCCGTGAATAGTCGCTTGACCGCAATGTCGATCTCGCTCTCCTTGATGAGGCCGTCTTGCACGGCCTTGACCAGCGTGACGTATTCGTTGCCACAGGTCGTGTCGGTTCCGGCGCGCACGGCCACCGCAGATCCGTGTTTGTCGTCGGGGGTGTAGTGGTGGCCGCTGGTAATGTCACCCACGGCGCCACAGTCCGAAGTCACGTAGCCTTGAAACCCCCAATCGTCACGCAAGGTTTTTTGCAGCAGATGGGTGCTCGCGCAGGCCGGCCCGCCATCCACGGCGTTGTAGGCGCACATGATGGAATCCGCCAGACCTTCGACGACCGTGACGCGGAAGGCGGGCAGGTAGGTCTCCTCGAGATCGCGCGGCGCCACATCGACGTTGAAGCCGTGCCGCAAGGGCTCCGGGCCGCTGTGCACGGCGTAGTGCTTGGGCGTGGCCACGGTCATGAGGTATTTCGGATGGTCACCTTGCAGACCTTTCACGAAGGCGAGTCCCAGCTTCGCGGTGAGAAACGGGTCCTCGCCGTAGGTTTCCTGGCCCCGTCCCCAGCGCGGGTCGCGGAAGATATTGATGTTGGGCGACCAAAAAGTAAGCCCGTAGTAGATGCTGTGATTGCCCTCTCGCTGCGCCTGGTTGTATTTGGCGCGGGCTTCAGTGGCGATAACCTGGGCCGCGCGATGTATCAGGTCCGAGTCCCACGTTGCCGCCATGCCGATGGCTTGCGGAAACACTGTAGCGTAACCCGCGCGCGCCACCCCGTGCAGCGCCTCGTTCCACCAGTCGTAGGATGGGATGCCGAGCCGGGGAATCGCCGGGGCAGTGTGCTGCATCTGCAGAACCTTCTCTTCCAGCGTCATGCGCGAGACCAAATCTTCGACGCGCTGCTCGATCGGCAAAGACGCGTCCTGATAAGGCAAGACGCTGCCCTTCTCACGGGACTGCGAGGGAACAACATAGAAAAGTGCACAGATTGAAAGAAACGACACACAAAGCTTCGTGGGAGTTTTCGTTTTCTTTGTCATCGCCGCTCTCCTTTTCGCCGCTTGCCAGGCTCCCGCCGGATTTCGGAGATCTGCATCACGGGAGTGCTGTTCCCCAAGTTGTCCTGGATGCTTATCCGGAATTTCCGTTTTGACTTTCCGGTCAACTCGCAGCATATGCCCAACCGCTTGTCAAGGCAATGACCCGTCGGGTCTTCAGCGTTCAGAGCCTCCGGCGCAGGATGTCGCCTTCCCATCAATTGGCTGTATGCCTGGGCCGGATTCTGGCGTGGATGGGCGTTTCCCAGGCGGAATCCTGAAGGCTCGATGCGAGCTGGAAATAGCGGACAGTTTCCGAGCGTGCCGTCAGATGCAGACCTCCCGTCAACCGGTCGGAACGATCGATTGCCCGCGTGACTATCGGTAAACACTATCGGTAAACAGTAGCCGACTGATCGTTACTGATCCAGGGGGAAGACTCGTCTCCCGTTGTCCTTCGGGTTTTCCTATCTGCATCTTTTTTCGAAATGTTCACCGCGAGGGGTTCACAACTTGGCCGGTGCACTACAACCCTGACAGGTGAAGAGTGAATAATCGGCTGAAGAGGGAACGGCGGAAGAGGAGGTTTGGGATGTCGGCAGGGGAGCGTGGATAAGAACGCACAACATCAGGTTCGACTGGAAACGGCGCGGAGTATACTCGTGGCTGCCCGACAAACGAAAATGGAAATTTCGGGCTAAGGTTCTGACAGCCAGGGGCGACCTTCTGGCTTCTTGGTGAGATAAGGCGGACTGTCGCGTGGCATGCATCTGGAGACCAAGCGGTGGGATGCGTACTTAGGGGGAGGAACGCATGAGAGGTACAAGCAACCGGAGGGACTTCGGCCTTATTTCACCTTCCGGCAAATCGCCTTCGGCCAAGCGCAAGAAGCAGGCCCGACAAAGTGACCGCGACATCGGGAACGAGCCAGCATGCAACCCGGAAAGAGGCTACGGGGATTCGAGCTTGAGTCGACAGGGCGGCCAGCGTAGAATCCGGCGGACAGATAAAGTTGAAATCGGAAATTGCCCAATTGGACTTTCTCTTTTAGGCGCTCCGAAGAGGTGAGGTTACCAGGAGGTTTTCTCCATGGCCACACGTTCAATGGCAGCTGTGGTTCACTATGAGCTACGCAACGGGGCGGTAGAACTGCGCGAGGTGCCGGTGCCCACGGACCTCGCTGACGACGAAGTGCTGCTCGAAACCGGAGCCGTGGGGGTGTGCGGCAGCGACATTCACCAGTATCACAACACGCAGAGTTGGGCGGTCCATGTCCCCGTCATCCTGGGCCACGAATTCTGCGGCACCATCGTGCAGGTGGGAAAGCAAGTGAAAGAGTTCCGCGAGGGCGATCGGGTCACTTCAGAAACGGCGGCGCGGATTTGCGGGCGGTGCATCCTTTGCCGTACCGGCGAATACAACCTGTGTCCTGAGCGACGGGGGTTCGGCTACGGCTTGAACGGGGCGATGGCAGATTACGTTAAGGTGCCGGAGCGCTGCCTGCATCGGTTGCCGGACGCGGTCCCGCTGGAAATGGGGGCACTGACGGAACCTTGCTGCGTGGCGTATAACGCTACCTGCGTCAAGGCTCAGGTTCGGCCGGGAGATGCCGTGTTAGTCCTGGGGCCGGGCACGATCGGCTTGCTGTGCCTCACGATGGCGAGGCTCTCCGGCGCGGGCTGGGTGGGCATCGCCGGGCTGAAACAGGACGAACGACGTCTGGCCGTCGCCAAGTCTCTGGGAGCAGACCGTGCGATCATCATCGGCGAGGAGGACGCTGCTCAAGTGGCCCGTTCGCGCGGCGACGGCTTGGGCGTGGATGTAGTCGTGGATGCTGCCGGCCATTCGTCCGCTTTGGCCATCGCGCTCGCGGCCGTACGGCCCAATGGCCAGATCGCCAAGGTCGGCTGGGGACCGCAGCCACTCGATTTCTCTCTCGACTCGCTCGTGCAGCGAGCCGTGCGCATCCAGGGCAGTTTCAGTCACAACTACCCCATCTGGGAAAAGGTGATTGGGCTGTTTGCGAGCGGCCGACTCGACCCCCGGCCGCTCATGGGTCCCATCCAGCCGCTCACCCGGTGGCAGGTGGCGTTCGAGAACATGATTGGCGGCGAAGTCATCAAGAGCGTGTTGCGGCCGGAGAAGGCAAGCGGTTCTTGAAGGGTGATCCACGCCCGCGGTAGCTCCGCCACATCGCGCTCGGCCGTGCAGGTCTTGTTTATGGTTGATGGGGTGATTGAGCAAGTGCGGCCGGGTGTTTCTGCTCTGTTGGCCCGCATCGCATTTTCCGACTTCGAAGCTAGGTATGGGATAGAAACTCGAAAGACCAGAGCTATGGTATCTTGGCGGCCTTTGCCCCAAGCGCTGGAAGACGAGACACAGAAAAGGAGCGATGCCGGTGAAAGCCCTGGTTATGGAAGCCTACAATCGGCTTGAGTACAGAGACGTGGCGGAGCCTGCCATCGGCCCGAACGATTTGCTGGTGAACGTGAAGGCTTGTGGCATCTGTGGTAGCGACGTACACGGTCTGGATGGTAGTACCGGCCGCAGAATCCCCCCCGTCATCATGGGACACGAAGCCGCCGGGATTGTAACTGAGGTCGGCTCCCAGGTCCGCGGCTGGCAGCCTGGTGAGCGCGTCACTTTTGATTCAAACATCTACTGTGGAGTGTGCCGCTATTGCCGGAAGGGCATGATCAACCTGTGCGACAGCCGGCGCGTCCTGGGTGTTTCTTGTGCTGAGTTCCGCCAGGGTGGCGCCCTTGCGGAATATGTCGCGGTACCACAGCAGTGCGTTTATCGCCTGCCCGGCGCCCTGTCCTTCGAGCGCGCTGCCCTAGTAGAGCCGGTTTCGAATGCGCTCCATGCGTGTGGGTCGGCCAACCATTAGGCTGAATGGCCGTGTTGTCGTTGTGGGCGCTGGCATAATCGGTCTCCTGCTTGTGCAAGCATTACGGGCTGCTGGCTGCGCTCATATCATTGCTCTCGACGTGGTACCAAACCGACTCGATCTGGTGTGCCAGCTCGGGGCGAACGTAGGGCTGCGGGCTGATGCCCCTGATGTCTTGAATCAAGTCCTAGAACGCCAGGACGGTGGGGCGGATCTGGTCTTTGAGGCGGTCGGCACGCCTCCTGCCTTTCAGGTTGCCGTCGAATGCGTGCGCAAAGGCGGCGGGCTCACGCAGGTTGGTAACGTCTCCCCGACAGTTGTCCTGCCCTTGCAGAGAGTTGTAACCCGTGAATTAACGCTCTATGGTTCCTGCCAATCTTTCGGGGAGTATCCTGCCTGCCCGGACATGATGGCCCGGGGCGCCATTAATGTCGATCCCCTGATTAGCGCGGTCGCGCCGCTGGCAGATGGAGCAGCTTGGTTCGAAAAACTGCGCCAAAGGACTATGGGGTTGGTAAAGGTTATCCTCATCCCATGATACGATCCACATCTGTGTTTCTCTTTAGGAGATATCGATGAAACCGAAAATTGGGTTTATCGGGCTTGGAATTATGGGCCAACATATGGCTGGGCATCTGCTGGATGCCGGCTATTCACTCACCGTGCATGACGTGAGGCCTGAAGCAGTGGAACCCTTCGTTGCCCGAGGAGCCGTGCGGGGCGCGACTTGTGCCGATGTTACTTCCCGCTCCGACGTCGTCATCTCGATGGTGCCCGACTCTCCCGACGTGGAACTGGTTGCCCTTGGTCCCGCCGGCATTGTCGAAGCGGCCCGCGCCGGTCTCATTTACGTGGACATGAGCAGTATTGCACCTGCCACCGCCATCAAGGTGGCCACGGAGCTGGAGAAGAAAGGCGTGGAGTGTCTGGATGCGCCCGTGAGCGGCGGGGAAGTGGGAGCGAAGAACGCGAGCTTGTCCATCATGGTGGGGGGCTCGGAGAAGCTCTTCAATCAGGTTTTGCCTATTCTGCAAGTGATGGGCAAGACCATCACGTTGTGCGGAGCCAGCGGTGCCGGCCAGACGGTGAAAGCGTGTAATCAGATCCAGGTTGCGCTCAACTTCATCGGAATGGCGGAGGCGTTTGTACTGGGCGCCAAGGCTGGGGTGGATCCGGCGGTGATTCTCAAGGTGCTAAGTGGGGGATATGCTCAGACTCGGGTCATGGACGTGCGCGGGCCACGTGTGATCCAGGGTGATTTCGAGCCGGGTTTCAGAAGCCGATTTCATTACAAGGACCTCAACATCATCATGGAGACCGCCAAGCGGCTCCATGTTCCACTCCCGGCTACGGCGCTGGCCCACGAACTGTTCGCGGCGCTGCTGGCCGCGGGCCGTGGTGACTTGGATCATTCTGCCGTGATCACGATCCTGGAGGACTTTGCACACGTGGCAGCCCGGACTCACGGGGAGAAACTATGACTTCTCAATCTCAGATCAATGCTTTACGCCGCCAGGCGGCGGAGTTGCGGTGGCGCATTGTAGGTATGATGGGCCCGAACAAAGCCCACCACTTTGGGGGTTCGCTTTCCGCGGCCGACATCGTCACGGCCCTCTACTTTTACAGGATGCGATACGACCCCGCCAACCCGACGTGGCCCGATCGGGACCGCTTCGTCATGAGCAAAGGGCACTCTGTGCCCGCCCAATACGCGGCCCTGGCCATGTTGGGAGTCTTCCCTTTAGAGGAATTGGCCACTCTAAAATACCTCGGCAGCCGGTTGCAGGGACACCCAGCCATGCACTATACCCCAGGGATTGAGGCGTGTACCGGCGCTCTTGGGGAAGGACTTTCCTTCGCGAATGGTGTGGCCCTAGCCGCCCGGGTGCAAAAGAAGTCTTATCGCGTGTACTGCCTGCTGGGTGATGGTGAACTGCACGAGGGGCAAGTGTGGGAAGCAGCGATGACCTCAGTCAAGCAGTGCCTGGGAAACCTGGTGGCAATCATCGATCGCAACCGGCTGAAGGCCATGGATGCAACTGAGTGCGGCAAGATTTTGGATCCCCTGGCGCCACGCTGGGCCAGCATCGGCTGGGCCGTCAAGGAGGTCGACGGGCACGACATGGCAGCCCTGTGCGACGCCCTGGACTGGGCCGACGGGCAGGTTGACCAGCCTTCAATGATTATCGCCAACACCGTGAAGGGGAAAGGTGTGTCCTTTATGGCGGGGCAGGCAGGCTTCCACAACGCCCCTATCACAGAGGAACAGTACCGCCAGGCAGTGGCGGAACTGGAATTGGCAATGAAGGAGCAAGCTCAATGAGAGACTCGACGGAGACACGCTTCGCTTACGGCGAGGCCTTGCTGGAGTTGGGCAAGCGGAGGCCGGAAGTTGTCGTCCTGGATGCGGACCTGTACAGGTCCACCCGCACGGTCGTATTTCGGGATGCCTTTCCCCATCGTTTCTTCGATGTGGGCATCTCGGAGGCCGACATGGTGAGCACGGCCGCGGGCATGGCGGCATGTGGTCTCATTCCTTACTGCAACAGCTTTGCCATGTTCATTACGGGCATCTGCTACATGCCCATCCGCACGCAGATTGCCTACCCGTCGCTGCCGGTCAAGTTGGTCGGCTCCAGCTACGGCCTGACCCAGGGACCGGACGGCGCCAGCCACCAATCGCTGGAAGATATTGCACTTATGCGTGGCCTGCCTAACATGATCGTTGTTTCACCGGCCGATGATATCGAGACGCGGCAAGCGACCTTTGCTTTGGCCGATTGGCCCGGGCCTGCCTACATGCGGCTGGGGCGTTACCCAACCCCGCCTGTATTCGACGCCGACTATCAGTTTGTGATTGGCAAAGCCAAGTGGCTGCGCGAGGGGAAGGAGGTAGTGGTCTTCGCCTCTGGCCACACCGTAGCGAAGGCCTTAGCCGCGGCAGAAGCTCTCGCTCAGGACGGCGTAGAAGCAGGCGTCGTCAACGTGTCGACGATCAAACCCCTAGATGAAGCCCTGATCAAAGAGGCAGCAGCCCAGGCTGCCCTGGCGGTGACGGTCGAGGAGCACAGCATAATTGGAGGGCTGGGCAGCGCGGTGGCTGAGTGTCTGGCCGAGACTCGTCCGGCAGCTCCGCTGCTGCGATTGGGTGTACGTGATTGCTTTGGTGAATCAGGACTTGCGGATGAATTAATGGAAAAACACGGGCTGCAACCGAAAGGCATCCGTGCGAGCATCATCCAGAGGTTAGCTCTCTTGTCATAAGCTATATCCTTGTACCCTCAATTGAGGCAAGCTCAAATCGCCCTCGTCCCCGTCCGCCAGCCAGTGACGCGCAACATTACATTCGACACCTTCGCCTGGCCGCAGTCATTCAGACTAATCCCAAGAATCGAAGGGTTTAGCAAGTCCATGAGGCCGTGCGCAGGGGCATCATGCCTCTGCACATGGCCAGTAATTAGCGTAGTCGGTCACGAGCAGATGCAATGGCTTCTCATCTTCCTCGATCTCTGAGAAGCGCCCTACTCGGCCGTAAAAGCGGTTGTCAGACCTGTCGTCATTCACTAGTGAGACCTCGCCTACCAGAACACGCTTCCCAACGCCCCAGAACTCGTGGTAGAGACGTGAGGGGAGAGTTATGCTCTCCCCCGGTTTCAGGAGCATTGTTTCGCCCGCCTTCACGACGCGGCTCACACCATCAACGCTTGCTGTTATTTCATTCTCAGCCAAACCCTCGTCTTGGGTCGAACTGTAAAGGCGGATCGCCAGTCGACCTCCGCCGCGGTTGATGATGTCTTCCACCTTGTTGAAATGGAAATGCATCGGTGTCACTTGGTCTACATCAACAATCATCAGCTTCTCGCAATAGAGTTTCCCCTTTTTAGTTCTCAACTCTTCGAGGCTCCCGTTGCGAAGGGTAAAAAGTAATAAACCGCATTTCCTGTAATTTCCCTGCCCAAAGTCGGTGATGTCCCAGCCTAATTGATTCTCTACGATGTCGCGTGCCTCTTCACCCTTGGTCGACCAGTCTTGTGGTGTCCAATAGGCAAAGGGAGGCAGGTAATACCCCCTTTGTCGAATAAACCGGCCAGCATCGCGGATGATGCCATTGATCTCTGAGCGGTTCACTTTGTCCTCCTCATGACTGCCGGAGATTAGCCAACTCACTCGTACGGTCTCACTCAGCCCGATGTGGCCCGCCTTGCCTGAACGGCTCGCCACAAGAACCCCGACACAATTGGCGAAGTCACCGACTTACCTCGGCGGCGCGAGCCGTTCATGACGCCGTGCGCGAACGGCCATGTGCATGCGTCGCTGGATCATGCAGTGTCGGCCACCTGCGTCGGGTATCCGTCAACCTCTACATATCCCTCGTCCGTCAAGAGCGCATACCCCCGGGCTCCACGGTTAGCCACACGCTTTCGCGCTATAGGGTTCGGCTCAAGCGATGCCCAACTTCCTCTGCATTTCCTCCAGGGACGCGCCCTTGGTTTCCGGATACAAGAAGAGAACCACAAAGAACTGGACCGCCATCATGAGCGAGAAAAATACGAAGGGGTATGCCCCGGAGGAGACAGCCATCAGAGGAAATATCCCGGAAATAAGCGCATTCATGAACCAGTGCGAAAAACTGCCCAGGCTCTGGCCCTTAGCCCTCACGCGAGTGGGGAAGACTTCGCTGATGTACACCCAGATGACGGCACCCTGCGAAAACGCGAAGAACGCGATGTAGCCGATCAACAGCCACACCAGGAGGTTCTCGTGCCGCGTTGTGAGAAAGATCGCGGCAACCCCGGCGAGGCACACGGCAGTGCCAATAGACCCGACCAGCAGCAGCATCTTGCGACCAAGTCGGTCGATCGCCGACATGGCGAGGATGGTAAACACAAGGAACGTTGCGCCCACGGCCACGGCCTGGATGTCCCCGGACACTTTGCTGAAACCGGCGCGTGCAAAGATGTCGTTCAAATAGTAAAGAATCGCGTTGATTCCAGAAAGTTGATTGAACACGCCGATGGAAACCGCCAACAAGATCGACTTCCGGTACTTCCAAGAGAACAACCGTTCCTTCACATGCCACACCTCGATGGACTCAACAATTTCCCGCAGCTCGGCTTCAGAATTCTCCTCCCCAGTCATTTGGAGAACTTGTCTCGCTTCCTCCACGCGGCCCTTCTTTACCAGCCACCGCGGACTTCGCGGGATGCCAAAGAGCATCAGGAAAAAGAGAATTGCAGGGATTGCCGAAACGCCCAGTTTCCACCGCCACTCAAGATTTCCGAAATGCATCAGCCCGATCACGTAGTTGGAGAAATAGGCCAGCAGAATGCCCAGGACTACATTGATCTGAAAGAAACCGACCAACCGACCACGCCACTTCGCAGGTGCGATTTCCGCAATGTACATCGGCCCCAGCACTGAGGAGCCGCCGATCCCAAGCCCTCCCACGAAACGAAACCACACCAGCGATTCCCAATTCCGCGCAAAAGCGCACCCCAGGGCTGAAACGAGATAAAGCACGGCCGTCGCACGCAGGCTGTCCCGGCGACCATACCGGTCGCCGGGGATTCCCGCCAACATTGCTCCCAGCACCGTTCCCCAAAGTGCACTCGCGACCGTCACCCCCAGTGACCCAGGCGAGAGGTTGAACGTCCTGCTCAGGGCATGGGTCGTCCCGGCAATCACAGCCGTGTCGAATCCGAAAAGGAGGCCACCCAAGGCTGCGACCACCGTGCTCTTCATCAGATATGAGCTTAGCTTCATGATGCCCCCAAGAATGGAATATCATCGCATGCGCACTGGTCCAAGAGTAATGCCGCGCTTGAGCACGAATCCGTGGATCTCATTGATCACGGCAGTGCGGAGCGGCTACTGCCCTCATGATGGCAGTTTTGAGTTACGCATCCATGGTTTGCACGCCAGTCGCTTTTCGCGAATCAACGCGGAATGTTTCAGTTTTCAGGCTTTCTTTTTCCAGTACTCCATCGTGGGTCCGCTATACACTCCGAGGCCAACGACGGCCCTCTTCCGGACGTCCGCACTCTCTTCCGGAGTCATCTTCCTGAGTTTCTGGACAGCCCAGATATTGTCTTCCATCTGTCCCACCGTGCCGGCGCCGCAGATGGCCACGTGCACGCCCGGCTGGCCCAGTGCGTACCGAAGGCATTCGGTGGGGCTAAGAGATCTCAGCAAGTACGCCTTGCCGAAAACTTTGATGGCCTGGATGCCCACGCCGCGTTCGATCGCCACGGGCAGAGCCGTCTCCTCGAAGCTCAGATAAGCACGGTCCGCCGCGTGGACTGGCATCATCACCGTGTCCCACTTGTCGTACGCCTTCAGCAGCGCCGCGTGTACCGCGGGATCGTAATGGCCGGTAAACCCAATAAAGCGGCATTTGCCGGCCTTCTTTGCCGCCTCGAACGCCTCCATTGCACCGCCAGGAGCCAGGATCTTGTCAATGTCATCCCGGGTCTGCACTGCGTGCACCTGCCAGAGGTCGACATAATCGGTCTTCAGTAGACGGAAGGAGGTCTCCAACTCCTGCTCTGCTTCCTTCGCCGTGCGCTTTATGGTCTTGGTTGTGAGAAAGACGTTCTTTCGGATGCCCTGCAGACCGATGCCGTAAGCTTCTTCGGCACGCCCGTCCCAGTAAAGCCGCGAGCAATCGAAATAGGTCAGGCCCAGCTCATGTATCCGGCGGACGTGCTCCGCCGCTGACTGAACATCCGGATGGAGGTCCATCCGGGCTCCGCCCTGTGCAATGACGCTTACCTTAACGCCCGTCTTGCCGAACGTGGTGGTGGGAATGTCGCCCGCCTTCACTTTCTCGGGTGCCGCAAATGCGGCGCTGACAGCCGCCAGTGCGCCGCCTACAAACGACCGTCTATTCATGGAGTCCTCCCGCTTTCTGAATTCCTGCAGTTAGTGGTTAGCAAGCGGTTGTCTCGCGCTTGTAAGCGGGAGACGCAGCTTTGCCGTTGATCTTCACGCCTTCGAGAACACCTCTTTTGCGATCATGATGGCGCTCATTGCATTGGGCCAACCTGAATAGAACGCCAGATGCGTGATTACCTCGATTAATTCTTCCTTCCTAACTCCATTCTCCACGGCTTTACTCAGATGAAACCGCAACTGATCCGGACGGTTCAAAGCAATCAGCGCTGCCACCGTTGCGAGACTACGGTCACGCTTGGAAAGCTCCGTGCGCTCCCAGACTTCGCCGAAAAGCACACGATCGGTCAGATCGACCAGCTTGGGCGCGAAGTCACCAATCATCTTCTGGGCTGCTGTAGGCTCTTTACTCATGCTTATCACTCCTTCCAAATACGATCACTCGGACACCCTGCGTCACGGGACGGTGATGACGACCCTACCGATCTGCTGATTCGACTCGAGGTATCGGTAGGCGTCCACGGTCTGCTCGAGCGGAAACGTCGTCGCGATCCTTGGGATGAAACGACCGTCGGCGACGCGATCGTAGACGTAATGCTTCGCCGCTGCAGTGGTCTGAGGGTTGTCGAAGACTTCCCTCAACGTGTAGCCGCGAAGGGTGAGGCCCTTGCCTATAACCGGAACGACGGGGAACGGCGTGGGCTGGCCGGATAGCCGCCCGTACTCAATGATGATTCCGCCCGGGGCAGAGGCCGCCGCGAGTTGCTCGAGGAGCGGTCCGCCGATAGGATCGAATGTGACTCGGACGCCACTGCCGTTGGTGATTTCCCGAATGCGGCTCTCGTAATCTTCCTCCGCCGTCACGATTACGTGATCCGCGCCAAGGGAGAGCAACTCCTGCTTCTTCGCTGGCGTCCGCGTGACCGCGATGGCCGTTGCGCCTGCGTCGCGCACGAACTGGATGGCGGCGAGGCCAACGCTGGAAGCCGCAGCGAGGATCGATGCGAGGTCGCCCTTCTCGATGTGCGTGATGGAGACGAGAGCGCCATAGGCTGTCAGATATGGCATCCAGAAGGAGGCCGCCTGCGCCGTCGTCAGGTTGGACGGGTACTCAGCGACAACGCCTACAGGGACGACAGCCTCCTCGCCGAGCGTCCCGTAGCGGTTTTGGTCGAATCCGGGAACAGTGGCAACGCGCTTACCGATCCAAGAGCGGTCTACTCCCTCACCGACTGCTTCGATGATGCCCGCAACTTCGTAGCCGAGGCGCGAAGGGAGTTTGGGTTGTACAAAGCCGTGGCCACTGAAGTGTTGGCCACTCATAAAGGTGAATTGGTCGCGATTCACGCCTGCCGCTTCAACGCGCAGGCAGACTTCGCCAGGGCCGGGCTGCTGGGAAGGTGCATCTTCAATCTTGAGAATTTCAGGACCGCCGAACGTATAGAAGCGAACAATCCTTGGCATTCATTTCCCTCCGCTGGTTCCTGATTTGCGCTTCTTCAATTCTTGACTCCTATTTCTGTTGAAGTTCCCAGCGACCTGTGATCTTTGCTATCTCCCAAACCGCTCAAACCGGTATGCCAGTTCCGGGCCACCTTTGCCCCCGTATGCAAGTTCGCCAACAAGCAGCGCGAACGGTTCGGTATATCGCGCGATACGAAGAGGCCCAACATCCACCGGATCGAAGCCGACGTCCCGGATCAGCTCGGCTGCTACATCCTTCGCCCTAGGCTCATCGCCGCAAAGCACGAGACTCGGTCTGCTGGAGTTCTTGCGGGCTTCGAAAACGCCAAATAGGACTTCGCTGGGAATGGTGTTAAACGCCAACACTACATGAGCGCGTGGAACTTTCTTTGCGAGTTCTTCGGCTCCCGACGTAGTGGTGCCAATGATGAGTTTCGTGTTGCCCTCATCCATCGGGAGGCAGCAGGTTAAGATCACCTTGCCTGACAGATCGCCCGCCTGCTTCAGCACATCGTCTATTCGCGACCAGTGCACGGCCAGCAATACCGCGTCCGCTTCCTGCGCGGCCTCACGCGGTGTGCCGGGCCGCGCCTTGCCCTTGGCGTCCCGCGCTAGTTTCTTTAGTTTATCTGTGCTGTGCGCATAGCTGAATACCACCTCATGTCCGGCTCGCGCAAAGAGCGTTCCGAGCGTCCCGCCCATCAACCCCGAACCCAGAATGCCAACTCGCATATTGCTCGTCCTCGCCTTTCGTTTACTCAGATTTGAGAGAAGCCATATCGATGGAGAAGCGGTACTTGACATCGGACTTGAGCAGTCTCTCGTAGGCTTCGTTGACTTTCTGGATGGGGATGACTTCGATATCGGCAGTGATGTCATGTGCGCCGCAAAAATCGAGCATCTCCTGGGTCTCGGCGATACCGCCGATGAGCGAGCCGGAGAGGCTGCGGTTGCCGAACAGAAGGCCGAAGGCAGCGACGGCGAGAGGCTTCGCCGGCGCGCCGACGAGGGTGAGGTTGCCCTCGCGGCGGAGGAGTTGGATGTACGCGTTGATGTCGTGATCGGCGGAGACCGCGTCGAGGATGAAGTCGAAGCTGCCAGCATGCTTCTGCATATCGTCGGCATTGCGGGAGACGACGACTTCGTCGGCGCCGAGACGGAGCCCATCATCCTTCTTGTTGGGTGAAGTCGTAAAGACAACGACGTGGGCTCCGAGCGCATGTGCAAACTTCACGCCCATGTGGCCCAGTCCGCCGAGACCGACCACACCAACTTTCTTGTCCTTGGTGAGGCCCCAGCGCCGCATGGGCGAGTATGTTGTGATTCCGGCGCAGAGGAGCGGCGCGGCTCCGGCGAGATCGAGGCTGGAAGGGAGGCGTAGGACAAAGCGTTCGTTGACGACCACGCTTTCGGAGTAGCCACCATAGGTGACGCCTCCGAGGTGCTTGTCCGGGGAGTTGAAGGTGCCGGTCAGATTGGGGCAGAACTGCTCAAGGCCAGCTTTGCACGGGGGGCAGGTACCGTCCGAGTCGACCAAGCAGCCGACCGCGGCGAGGTCGCCGGGTCTGAACTTGGTGACTGCGGAGCCGACCTTGCTGACACGGCCGACGATCTCATGGCCGGGGACGCAGGGGTAGACGGTGGTCCTGCCGCTGCTCCACTCGCTACGCACCTCGTGGAGGTCGGAGTGGCAGATGCCGCAGAAGAGGATTTCGATCTGTACGTCGTGTTCGGTTGGATCGCGCCGCGCGATCGTGGCGGGGGCAAGCGGCGATGTCGCACTTGCAGCGGCGTAAGCCTTCGTGTTGTACATGGATTTACGCTCCTATCGTAGCCTGCTGCTCCGGTGACCGGAATGCAAGCAGAGGACACATTTTTCGCGGCTCAGAGACCGGTCATTCGCTCGATGTGCTCGGGATATCGAGCCCCTTGCACCGTGATCTTCGAGGCGGCGCTGTCGATCTCGCGGAGATCGTCCGGCATAAGATCGACTGCGACTGCTCCGATATTTTCTTCGAGGCGCCGCAGCTTGGTCGTACCCGGGATGGGAACAATCCACGGCTTTTGCGCAAGCAGCCAAGCGATCGCTATCTGAGCAGGCGTCGCCTTCTTCCGTTCTGCGATCTTGCCCAGCAGATCAACCAAGGCCTGATTCGCTTTCCGAGCCTCCGGCGTGAACCGGGGCAGAATGCTGCGGAAATCGGAGCTGTCGAGCTTGGTGTTTTCGTCTATCTTTCCCGTGAGGAAGCCCTTACCCAGCGGGCTATACGGAACGAAGCCGATTCCAAGTTCCTCGACGGTCGGCAGCACTTCCTTCTCAGGGCCTCTCGTCCACAGCGAGTATTCGCTCTGGACTGCCGTGACCGGCTGAACCGCGTGTGCGCGACGGATCGTCTTTGCTCCAGCCTCAGAAAGGCCGAAGTGCTTCACCTTGCCTTCTTGAATCAAGTCCTTCACCGCTCCCGCCACGTCTTCGATCGGCACGTCCGGATCAACCCGGTGTTGATAGAACAGATCGATGGCATCGACCTTGAGTCGCTTGAGCGAGCCCTCGGCGACCTCCTTGATGTGCTCCGGTCGGCTGTTCAGCCCGGCCTGTTTGCCGGTGTTCGGATCAAGTTTGAACCCGAACTTGGTGGCGATCACCACCTGCCCACGGAAGGGAGCGAGGGCTTCACCCACGAGTTCTTCGTTTATGAACGGGCCGTACACTTCCGCAGTGTCGAAGAACGTGACGCCGCGTTCCACGGCGGCCCGGATAACCGGGATCATCTCCTGCTTGTCTTTGGCCGGGCCGTAGCCGAAGCTCATTCCCATGCAGCCGAGGCCGAGAGCCGAAACTTCCAAGTCGCTATTTCCAAGTTTGCGCTTCTGCATTGTTTCTCCTTCGAGGCGCTTTCCCAGTTGATGAACCAACCGTTTCGGTCAGCCTCAAAATCGCGTCACCGCCGGTCCTCTAGGCGCCGCAGACGAGGCTGCGGAATTCCGGCTAGCCCCAAAGGTGAAGTATAGTCTGCTTACACTTCGGGCCTTTGCTTAGTTCTCTAAAGTTCTTGCCAAATCCTCCGGAACTCTACCAAAATTGCGATTCCAGTTCCATATGGCTGGTTCGTCGGCTTGAACGTCTTAACTTAGACGGATTTTTCAAAATGATCATGGCGAGAAGACCTGGATTTAAAGGTATAGTTGTGCAGTTTTGGATTCTTGAAATTCTTTCTTTCCGGTGAACCGATGATTGTCATGAAATTTGGAGGCAGTTCAGTCAAAGATGCAGTATCCATCGACCGGGTGATCAAAATTATCCAGGAGCACTTGCCATTGAATCCGGTGATCGTTGTTTCCGCCATGGGCAAGACCACGCGGAACCTGCTCGGCGCGGGGGCATTGGCCTCGGAAGGGAAAACAGGCGAGGCTCTTGGCCAGCTGGCGGCCATTGAAGCGTATCATCATGCCGAACTCTCGCAGTTGGTGGAAGATCACAGAAACTCTCCGGTGTTTTCCCTCATGGCGGGATATTTCAGCGAAATGCATGACTTGGTAAAAGGTCTTGCCATTTTGAAGGAATTTTCGCCGCGCAGCCAGGATGCCATGGCTGCCTACGGCGAGCTGCTTTCATCGGTCATACTTGCCGCGGGGCTGGCGTCCCGCGGGGTGAAGGTGCAGCTGTTGGATTCCCGCACGCTCATGATTACCGATGATCACTTCACAGCCGCGGAGCCGATCGAGGAAACCTCTCAAGCGCGAATGTGTGCCGCTTTGCTCCCTGAGCTGGAGGGGGGCCGCACGCCGGTGATGCAAGGGTATATCGGGGCGACCCTGGCGGGGGCGACGACTACCCTGGGTTTTGAAGGGTCTGATTTCACAGCAACCTTCGTGGGAGCGGCTTTGGATGTGAAGGCCATTCAGATTTGGAAGGATGTGCCTGGCTTGATGAGCGCCGATCCCGCCGTTATCCCCGATGCGCAGACGATTCCAGCAGCCACCTGCGATGAAATGGCCGAGTTGACCTACTTTGGCGCCAAATTACTGCATCCGCGAGCGGTTTGGCCGGCGGCTCAGAAGCGCATCCCTGTCCAAATCTTCAACTCCTGGCACCCGCAAGACGCAGGGACAATCATTCAAGAAAGCGCGGTGACAGCTCCGCAAGGAGTGCGCTCCATTGCCTTCAAGCGAGGTTTGGCATTGCTTCACGTCGTCTCGAACCGGCGCCAGCCGATTTCAGAATTCATGAAAGGAGTGCTTGATGTTTTAGACCGGCACCGCGTTACGCCCGATTTGACAGCCATCTCATCGATGCACTGCAGACTGGCGCTAGACGCCAACCTTCCGTTTGAGCGGTTTCTTCCGGAATTACATCGTTTGGGTGCGGTGGAAATTGAGCGGGGGAAAGCATCCATTTGCCTGGTGGGGCAGGGACTGACCCAGCAGCCGGGCATTGCGGCTTTGGCCTTGGGAGCTATTCCCGATTTGCGGCTGGATCTCATTTCTCAGGGCTCTTCGCCGAATAGCTTGATGATGGTTTTTGATGAAACTCATCTCGAAACGGGGCTCAAGCGGATCCATCGCCAATTTTTTGAGCGAGACACTTAAAACGGAATCCGCAAGTTGATCCGCCGCATCCAGACCGCCGGGGCTACGGTTGTCCTGCTAGCGCCGCCAGCTTTTGATGCCGCGGCTGCGGGATCCAAGGTAGCGGGCCCAGGCGCGCCCAAGTTCGGCTGTGCACAATAACGATCCGAACCATGTGGGTTGGTACCTGGCTTTTAACGTCAGGCTGGGAACATACCTTCACGTCATGTTCCTCGGAAAGTAGCAGGTCTCCGTCATCCGATCTGACGGGTCGAAGCCCGTCAAACCAGGGTCATCGGGAAACTCAGCAAAGCTGAAGCCGTCCTCAGTCGGGGTGATGCGTACTCGGTCACACCGTTGGGGATTTCATTGATAGTTGTACATCCATTTAAGGAACGCATCGCCTGCGCCCGGCTGCCCATCGGAGCGTAAGTTGTCTCGGTATTCGAAAAGTATCCAATTGCCTTCATCCAAGACGATTCTGTCTGCTTAATCCCTATTCGCCTTTTGCACTGGATTGCAACCCCTTGGAGACATCGTGAAATCGCGGATTCTGTGTCAACCCATAGCAAGCCTTCTAGGCAGGTACTTGCTACAATTTCCGCTACAGTCGAATGTCTACTGCCCTGGCTACCTTCCGCGCGCGGGGCCGCTACTGCCTTTCTTGCCTCGGGTCTCGCGCCGCAGCCTCCCTGCCATACAATTCCCCGTGCTCGCAGGTGGGAAGCTCGCTGACCAGTTGCGGGGGCACTCCCTTGTCGAGTGTGGCGGCAAAAGCGGCCAATTCGGGTAGGAGCATGTGTGGGATTAGCTAAGCCGAGGCGCTTGGCGGTTGAGAGGTCGCGCGGCTGCTGCTTAAGGTGCTTGAATGGCGAGATCTTCGACAGCGTGGTTGAGGCGAAGGTGTTGATCGAGCGCTGGCGAAGGGAGTACAACCAGGTGCGGCCGCACAGCGCGCTGGGGTAC
>JAIQEZ010000195.1 GCA_020073545.1 Terriglobia bacterium
GCGGTGAAGCTTGCCATAGACCTCACGAAGCTGGGGGGGAACGTGACCCTCATCGGAAACGTGACGCCGAAGATCCAGGTGAACCTCCAGGATATCGTCTCGCACGAGGTCACCATCCGCGGCTCCTGCGCCATTGCCGGGGAGTATCCGGCTTGCCTGAACCTGATGGCCCAGGGACGGCTTCGGGCGAAGCCTTTCATCAGCCGGATCATGCCGCTGGCGGAGGGGAAGGTGGCCTTCGACGCCCTGCACCACGGGGAGCCGGGTCTGATGAAGATTGTGTTGCAGCCCTGAACGAAATGCCGACAGCGACAGGGACAGCGGGTCGGCCCGCCCACCCCCCTGTCGCTATCCCTATCCCTGTCGGTTTCTTTGGGAGGAACGCATGGCCGGACAATTCGATCTGACTGGCAAGGTCGCGATCGTGACAGGCGCCAGCCGGGGCTTGGGCCAGTACTTCTCGCGCGCACTGGCGCGAGCGGGGGCGGATGTCGTCATCACCAGCCGGACGGTGGAGTCGCTTTCTCAGACGAAGTCCGACATCGAGGCCGCGGGAAAGCGGGCGCTCCCATGTCTGCTGGACACGCGCAAGGTCGAGACGATCCAGCCCATGGTGGATGCGGCACTCAAGGCGTTCGGCCGAATCGACATCCTGGTGAACAACGCCGGCTGCAACATCCGGAAGGCTTCGGTGGAAGTGACCCCCGAGGACTGGGACACCGTGGTAGGGACGATCCTTCGGGGCGCCTTCTTCGTGGCCCAGGCCGTCGTGCGCTCGGCGATGCTGTCGCAGAAGAAGGGCCGCATCGTCAATATCGGTTCCGGAACCTCCGTGTTCGGATTTCCGGGGATCGTCCCCTATTGCGCCAGCCGGGGCGGCATGACGCAGATGACAAAGGCCCTGGCGGCCGAGTGGGCGCCCTTTGGGATTACCGTCAACGTGCTGGCGCCTGGCTGGTTCAAGACGGCGCAGAATGCCATCCTGTACGAGGATCCGGCGTGGGTGGCCAACGTCGTGGAGAAGATACCGTCCGGGCGGACGGGTCTGCCCAACGACATGGACGGCACGGTAGTCTTTCTTGCCTCGGACGCGTCGGAGTACGTCACGGGGCAGCTTCTCTTTGTGGACGGGGGATTCACCATCGGCGCCATGCGAGCCACCCCGAAAAAGAATCGATGAGTGGGAGGAGACGCGATGCAGTTGTGTTTCAATGCGGGTCCGGAGCCTCTGGAGGAGTACTTTCCATTCGCCCACGAGAATGGCTTTCCGTGGATGGAGCTGAGCTGCAACAACCCCAAGAATTTTCTTCCCACCTTCGACGTGAAGCGAATCACCGCGATCAAAAAGCTGCGGGACAAGTACCAGGTGAGATACGGCCTGCATTCCGCGTCGTTCGTCAATTCAGCGGAGCTGGAACCGACCGTGCGGAAGGCCGTGGAGAAGTACCTTCTCGGCTATGTGGAACTTGCCCGCAAGCTCGAAGCCGAGTACCTCGTGCTGCATTTCGGCTACCATTTCAGCCTGTTCATGGATGACGTGTTCGCTGCATTGATCCAGACCTTCAAGCCCGTGGTGGCGCTGGCCGAGAAATATGCCATCCCGATCGGCATCGAAAACATGAACAATGTGCACGAGGATTGTGAGATCGCCTATCTCGGGGTGACGACTGACGAGCTGTCCCGGGTCTTCGACGCCTTTCCGACGAAGTACCTGGGGCTGACTCTGGATGTCGCTCATGCAAGCCTCCTTCCGGGAGGGACCGAGTCCTTCATCACGGCCTTCCCGAACAGGATCGTGAGCAGCCACATCAGTGACAATGACCTGAAGCTCGATTTCCATCTTCCCGTGGGAGAAGGCAAGATTGACTTCAGGCCGATTCTGCAGCGGCTCAAGGACATCGGCTTCCGCGGGACGCTGAACATCGAGCTCAAGAAGAACGAGGATCGGATACTGAGCAAGCAGAGATTGGTGCCTATGCTGAAAGATTTGGGGATCCTGTCCTGAGTGCGGTCGTCGAGCCGTGAGCAACCCCGCGAGTGCGGCGAGCCGACACAGAACTCGCGGGGTTGCCAGGTAAGCGGGGGCAGTTGGTAATGCCCGGGATGCGGTTTCCCACACTCCGCTTGGTTCTCCTCACCCTGGCCTTCCTCTCACAATGCTATCTCTATGCCCGGATCCGGCAGGCGATCCGATCCTCAGACCGGTCCCCCCGATTCAAGGTGCGGACGATACTCTTCGCGGGTGTGGGCATGGGCCTGCTCTTCACCCTGAACACGTACCTCGTCCTCCGACCCCTTCCTTGGGTAGATCCGCCGCGTGTGGTGCAGATCGCTGTCTTTTACACGGCCGCGGTGTGGAACCTCGGCTCAGTTTTCTCCGCCCTGCTCCTGTTTCTGGCGCAGACTGCCGCGGGCATCGGCCGCATGGCCATGCGGCTCTCCGGGGGCCGCGGGGCTCGCCCTGCGCCTCTGCCAGTGAATCCTTCCCGGCGGCGCTTTCTCAAGGCGGGAATGGGCGGGCTGGCCACGGCGCCCATGCTGCTCTCCGGATACGGTGCGGCACATGCTGGCAAGCCGTATGACGTCGAGAAGCTGACGCTGCCGTTCGGACGACCGCTGCGTGTGGTCCAGTTGACCGACATTCACGCCGGCATCTTCATGACCCGGGAGAACATGCGGCGCTACATCACCCAGGCGATCGAGCTCCAGCCGGACCTTTTTGTCGTCACCGGGGACTTCATCTCCAGCTCGATGGCATTTCTGCCCGGCTGTCTGGCAGAGGTGACCCGGGTTCACGCACGCTACGGCACGTTCGCCACGCTCGGGAACCACGAGCATATGTACGGGGATCCCGGCGAGATCGAGGCGAACCTCCGCGCGCGCGGGATTCCGCTCCTCACCAATGCGCACCGCGTGATCCAGACCGAGCGCGGACCCTTTGCGGTTGCGGGCATCGACGACATGCAGCGGGGCTCTCCCGACCTGGCGGCGGCCCTTCGAGGGCTGGACCCGGCGATCCCGACCTTGCTTCTCTCGCATCGCCCCGAGATCTTCCCCGAGGCGGCTGCCCGCGGGGTCCCCTTGACGTTGGCGGGGCACTGGCACGGCGGACAAGTGAGGCTGAATCTTCCTGGAGTGGCCATCAGCTTCGCGCACTTCAGGACACCCTACCCCGAAGGGCTCTACCGGATGGGGAAATCCCACCTGTACGTCAGTCGGGGGATCGGGACGACCGGGACGCCGGTGCGCCTGAACGCGCCGCCGGAAGTGACGATGTTTACGCTGACGTAGTGGTCCTCATGCCAAAGGAGGGGAAAATGAATCTCTCGATGGGCAACAAGAACGTGGTCCTCGGCCTCGTGGTGATCCTGGTATTCCTGGCTATGAGTGTCCACATCGAACGCACGGCGAGCCAGCACGCCTTCCAGGCCAAGGCAGCCGCCGCCGTGGTGGACACCAAGAATTCTGCGAACCTCCTGGACCATCAGATAACCGACTTTCGCCGCGGCCCTGCCTACCGGACCGGTGGCATTTTCTTCACGAACTACTACGCTGCCTCCTACGTGCCGGTCCCCAACAACTTCTATTTCACGGCCTATAACATGCGGCTGTACGCCTGGATCTTCGCGCTCTTCGGCATCGCCGTGGGGTTCATCGTAGGCCTCCAGACTCACGCCAGTCTCGCCCTGCGACAGTGGGCGTCCTGGCTCGCGGTCGCCGCGGTGGTCCTGTATCCGATTCGCGATGTGTATTTCTTCTGGGGACGCTGGATGGACCCGGCATTCTCCGGAGGGTGGGTGTCCCAGGTCGTCTATCCGCTGAAGAACCTTGGCGGCGCCGCCATGGGGGTGGCTTTGCTCCTGGCCTTGGTGGTCTTCGTGCAGGGTGCGAAGGGGCGTGCCCCGGATCTCATGACTCACCCCAGCAGGCCGGTCACAGCGCCGAGGACCAGGACCATCAGCATGACGCCCTCCACCCCGTGGATGATGACGGACATCCAGACAGTTTTCGGGGGGCAGGTCACGCTGTCGCCGCCAAACACCTTTCCTTTTGTAACCACGACTACCCCGCCACCTTTGCCTTCCATCCCGGCAAACTGCACGATCCAGAATCCTTCAACCACAATGACTCTCCCTCCTCACGAATAGTACAGCGCTCGAATAGTACACCCTGACGCGCTGCCGGGCCTTCCTATGCGTTGTTGGAGCGCCAGCGCAGACGTAGGCGTAGTTTGCCTTCGTCTGCGGCTTTTCGGTCTTTCACATTGATAGACATGTGAACGCGCTTCATATTAAGAGCCGCGTCTATAAGGTCATCGGCTCCGTCAAGGGAAAAACGCCCAAGCCTTTTGTCGATCCTGGTTGGTGGTTCGCCTCGGATAGGTGGCCAGGTTCCACCACACATCTATTCGATCCCGCTGGGGGACCATGATGGCTTTTTCTGACTCCCTCACCACGTGCGGAGGGAGGCCGGTAGCTCAATCAGAGTTTCGGTCATGGTTAGACCAGCGGCTCGTTTACGAGCATCCCGGCATGCGAACCTCGCCGACAAAATTCCGCGTAATCGATCTGGTCGCGCAACATGATGTAGAGCCGGATGGCCAGCTTGCGCGCCACCGCGATCTTCGCCGAAGCCACGCCCTTGCGAAACGCCAAGCGGCGGTAGACACGCCCCAAGCCAGGGTCGTAGCGGCTGGCGATCTGCGCGGCCTCGACCAGCAGAAAGCGCAGCAGGCGGTTGCCTTGCTTGGTCAGATGCCCAAAGCGCTGCCGTCCCCCGCTAGAGTTTTCACGGGGAATCAGTCCCACGTAGCTGGTGACGTGTTTGGCGTCGGGAAAACGTTCAACCGGCCCCAAGACCAGCACGGCGCCCAGCGCCGTCAGCGGCCCCACCCCCGGATGGGTCATGAGCCGCTGCGCGTCTGCGCGTCGCGCCACTTCTTGCTCGATGCGCTGGTCGAGTTCTTTCACCCAGGCGTCGAGTTGGCGGAGCAACTGCAGGAGGTCTGCTCGCCGCCGTGCCATGCCTCCTCTGAGAGGAAGCTTTTGCAGCTCTTCCCGGCCCGCCGCATTCCACAGCCGCGAGCGCCGTCGCACCCCGTAGCTGAGCGCCATCGCTTGCAGGCCGTTCTTCGCCCGGGTGCGCCATTGCACCAACTGGTGACGATGCTCGAGGAGCACGCGCACATCGCGCTCGGCGGCGCTGGGCAGCCAGATGCGCGGAAAGTCGCCGCGCACCAGCAGGTTCAGGATGTGGTCGGCATCCCGCCGGTCGTGCTTCTGCTTGCGCGTCTCCTTGGCCCGAATCTTTCCCGCTTCGCCCACCACCAGCTCGTGCCCGAGTTCCCCCAGCATCTCGGCAAACCAGATCGTGTAGCCGGTGCTCTCGATCCCCACCAACGCCGGCTCCTTCAAACCTGCGTAGAATCTTTGGGCTTCTCCGCTTTCGTGGTCCAACCGTTTCTCGACCAACTCCCCCGTCTCCGTGTCCAGCATCGCAATCTGTTCAAAGCGCGTGTGGAAATCACAGCCTATAATGATCATGTCTCGGCTCCTCCTTCGGTGAGTTCCTGGCTTTTCGCCAAAACCAGTCTACTCTCCCCATCGAGGAGCCGACGACCTTATGCCATCAGAGTTCGAAAAAGCCGAACTCTGCGTTACCCGCTCTAATCCAGCAAACGCCTTGTTCGCTGTTTGGTCGGGCTCGGTCCCCTGCGGGTAATCATAGAAACCCTTGATGGCACCCACTCCTGCCGTGCCGGTATC
>JAIQEZ010000196.1 GCA_020073545.1 Terriglobia bacterium
TTTGGTAAGAACTGCGGTTCCCGCACCGCGGGCAGACGAAGCCGTCCGGCCAGCGGCACTCAGCCAGATACTTCTGGCAAGCCTCTTCGGTAGCGAACATCGACTGAAACTCGCGCAAGGTTTTCGGAAACGCTGGGCGCGGCATGCCCATATACTACTAATTGGGGCTTGCTGAAACAACCGGATAAGCATGAGCGCTCTAACCGGGCTGAGCTACGGGCCTAGAGGCCTTTTCCAAGCTATCGTAGTTCTCCAAACCTGTCAACGCAGGTCCAAGGTGAACGAACTCCACCCTTCCAACCCGAGCCATCACTGCGGGGAGCGAAGACAGCCATCAGAGGCAATCGACTTCCTTGCCTTCTTTCTTTGTCCTGCGGCCATGGATGTGGTCGGTGCCCCGAGCTTCGGCCAACTTCTGGTCTTCTCCTTCCGCACTTGAGTCTGGCGATTCAAGACTTGCAGGTATTCGTGCCCAGGGGCGGCAGTGGTCCGCACCATCTCCGCGAGCAAGCGGATCCCCACCAGAGAATCGTTGGTAAGCCGGTCGCGCGTCAGAATGCGTTCCGACAGAGAACCATTCGTTAGCCGGCCGCGCGCCAAGTTACGTTCCTACGAGAGGACTACCAGGCAATCACTTAACCACCTGGTACACACAGTAGACAGCAGAAATTCACCTGCCCAACGAGAGGCGTTCCATCCCGAGGAGCCTCTCGCAGCGTTCTACGTTGCCTTGCCGCCCGTGCGTTTCTTTTCTCTTTGCGCTCGCAGTTCAGCGGCCGGTTCGTTTTTTGCGACTTGGATAATCTGAGCTGAAGCCCTGCGGGTGGCCGCAAGGTGCAAGGATTTTTTCCTGCACAGAAGATTGACCATCGCCGGCAGCCTCTCAGAATTCAAGGACTCGCGCGTCTACAGGTAATCCCGAATCTCGCCTTCCTAAGGCGATAGCTCACGCCCTAGGGAGAAACCGTTCGCCCTCGATACTCCCCTTCCCTCCCGGTGCGGCGAAAAACCGGAGGCCTGAGCCTACGCTATAGGCTACCGGCGCCTCCGAAGGCTGTCAAGCGCTAAGATGTCGCCGCCGGAGAGTCCCCGGGTGGTGGGCGAGTTCCTTAGCCTCGCCCCCCCTCCCCGTCCGGGCCTTCTCAATGAGTTTTGGCCGTACGCTCGTTTGGAACTCCCAAACGGACCGTTCACGCTCCAAAAGCTCTCTCGGACTAAGGGGTGAATCTCGTAGAGGCCGAAAGCTGAGTTTCTGCCAGTTCCAGAAACGTTTCAAGGGTGACTTTCTGAACCGAGGAGAGAACCTGCCGTTTAGAGACAGCCAAGCGAAAGGTTGGCCCTGCGCAGGCGCTTAGGGCACAGGCGGGAGGCGCCGGGTGACACAACGAGTCCCGCGTCGATTCTCGCGCCCAGAGGGGGTTGCTGCCTTCTTCGTGGCACAGCCGTCGGGGCTGTAAGCAGGCTCGCAACGGAGGTGTTCTGTTGGCTACCCGCAGAGGCTCTCGGTTTGCGGCCCGGTGGGCGTCGCGGCTGCCGGCCTAGCTATTCCCCAGGTTCCTTGGGTCCCTGCAATGACTCCGGGGGGAGCTTGGCACGTCGGCCGCGGACCGGGTTGGGCTCCGTGGCCATGCCGGCCATTTGGGTGATGTTTTCGGCCAGCAGATGCAGCCCTTCAACGGCAACTCGGTTGCCGCTCATTTTCAAAGCACTCAAGTGCAGAATATTCTCCACTGTCGCTTTGTAGAGCGCGCGGGTTTCCGGCGGCAGAGAGCGCAGAAAGGCCGGGTCGAGATAACGTCGTTCTAACTCGGCTTGCCCAGGTAGCTTCGCTTTCTGGGGCGGAACCTCTACGGGCGGGGCCTCTGCTGGGGCCGTAAAGAGGGCGCGGGTTTCCTCGTCGGGGCACAATTCCAGCAGGCGGCGGAGGCGGTAGCCACGCGGGGAGGAGCGGCCCGCTTCCCAAAACTGCACGGCGCTGAGGCTGCAACCTACGCGTGCCGCCAGTTCCTGCTGAGTGATCCTGAGCTTCTCGCGGAGCGACAAAACCGCCCGCGGCTCGATTTTGACAAATCTCATCAGTTTATTCTTGATAAACTTGATATAAAGCTTATCATAAAGCGTGCAATCAGCCGGTGAACAAAGTTCACCAGCGCATTATGAAACACCGCGACATAAAACGCCAGACAAATAATTTCGACCTGAACACCCTGCTCTCGATTCGACGCACGCACGGCATGCCCGCCGCCATCGCGCGCGTCGCGCAGGTCTCGCCGGGATTTGTGAGCGACGTACTCAACGGGCGCAAGCGGCCCAGAGCACGCTTCCTGGCGGCACTGCCGCGGGCCTTCGAGCTGCTTCACCTGCAGTCGCAGGCGCGCGCGTCCGAGGTGGCAGGCGCCAGCTTCAATGTCGCCTCCAAGGGATAACAGCGGCAATGGCGGAACAAACAAAACCCGAATTTGGCGTCACCGTCAGTCATCGTTTCCCCGAAAGCTTGGTCGCCAGCGTGGGCCGGCGGACTTGGCGCGACCCCGCCAGGATTCTCTCCGCGATATGCTGCCGCGTCCTCGAGATGCTCAGGCAGGAAGGCGGCTTCCAGCAAGATCTGAGCGATGCCTTGCGCCGATTGCGGCTCGATTCGGCGTGACTTTTTTTCTGACGGGCTGTCTTCTGTGTCTTTTTCGCCTACCCCGGAGGTTGTGATGAAGTCCTCTCCCACGGCGCAATCCTTTCCGAGGTCCTTCACCTTCCGCCTGCGCGACTGCGAGGATTCGGCGAGCGCGCACTGGGCTGGCGGCTCGCTCTCGGTGAGTACCCCTCAACTTTCTTCCCCTGCAAGCGCCGCGGCCAGTTGCCCGAAAAAGTCCGGTTTGCTTTCTTACCTTTCCAGGCGCGCAATCCCCGGCGCGTTCCCGGACCGAAAAGCCGGGGCGGGCACTCCATCGCCCGATGGCCCGATCTCTCAGTGGCTCAATTACCCCAGTCCCCAGAAGCGGGTGCCTTATGAAGCTGTTAATCGTGGAAGACGAGGAGCAGCTCACGGAGATCACTGCGATGTTCCTGCGATCGCTTGACCGGCGGGCGCAGCGCCGCGAGACCATCACCCTCGCCGGAGACCTCGAGACGGCGCTCGACCGTCTCCCCGAGCACGACGTCGTCCTCTGCGATGGCCAGTTCCCCCTTTCCCAGAACTCTCGCTGCATCGTCGAAGAGTGGGACGTCATTCGGCACGAAGCGTACCGCCGCGGCATTCACTTTGTCCTCTACACCGGCTGTCTTCGCGCTCTCCTAGAGGCGCGCGTTAGCGACACTCCTGCGCTCGCCAAGCCTGCACCCATCGAGGAAATCTACGCCGCGCTGACGGCGCAAAACGCCGAGCTGTCAGCAAACTCCTTCGACTCTTCAACTCATTCAACTTTTCAACTCGTCGAAGAGTCAAAGAGATGAAAAGTTGAAAGGGGCAACCGTGAAACAGACCTTTGAAGGCTACTGCCAGGAATTGAGCGGCCAAGCTCGACAACTTGCGCAAGAGGTGGAAATGCGCGAATGCCTCGAGCACCTCAGCGCCTTCAACTTCGGCCGCGCCGTTCAACACCTCGAGGATGCCCAGCACGATTTGTGGGTGCGCGTGCGCTGGCTGCTCATCGGTGTGGCGCTTGGCGCGACCTTTGCGGCAGGGCTTATCCACGTCTGGCAACTGAGTTACTGAGCGATCTGCCCATTGGTGATGGGGTCGGTCCTTCAACGAATCATGGGCCGATGGAATGATTGGGGGTCGAGGGAATGCCCATCACCAACTCGCTCAATCACTAAATTACTCAACGTTGCGGAGGTGACATGAGATGTCCCAAGTGCGGCGCGGTCACGGAAGTCAGCGAGAAACGCGGAGCCGATTCGCCGGCGCGAGCTAGGGGGGTTGCTGAAGACCTTAGGGAAGTTGCGGCGCAATTGCCCAGCGCGCGATCAACTCCTCCTACGCATCGGAGCGGCCAAGAAGCAGGCGGGACGAGCCTTCGGCTGCGTGGGGATTCACTTGCCCCAGGAAGGCGCTGCCGCCAACCGTCAGACATTCACCTTCCACGTGGACCGGGAGAAGCTACGCAAGGCGGAACTGCGGGACGGGCATTGCCTGCTTCGCTCGAACCTGCTGGGGGAAGACCCGGCGGTGCTGTGCGAACGCTATGTGCAATTGACCCAGATTGAGGCGGCCTTCAAAACGCTCAAAAGTGAATTGGGGCTGCGGCCCATATATCATCAGGTGGAGAAGCGCGTGGAAGCGGACATCTTCGTGGCCTTCCTCGCCTAGGCGCTTTTCGTAAACCTGAAACAAAGGCTCGCCGCCTTGGCGCCGGGCCGCACACCTCGCGCGGTGCTGGAAGAACTCGACACCCTCCAAAGGCTCGAGGTCTGCCTGCCCACCCCTGACGGACGCTGGCTCATCATGCCCCGCCATACGCAACCGGAACCCGAGCAAAGGCTCTTGCTCCACCAACTCCACTTGTCCCTGCCACCGCAACCACCACCGCGCATTAAGGCTCCGGAACAGGCCCGGACGGCCGCAGGTGAGTTGAAAATGTAGTGTCGACCTTGGAGATCGCTTTGCTGAACACACAGTACTGACGATTTCCGTACCCCCTCAAATGCGAAAGTTCGGCTAGCTTTTCCCTTTGGTTTTACTCAAGAAGCGGCTGAGGTATTTTGACCCTTCCTTTTCGTATGCTTCCGATCCGGCCTTCAGGAATGCGTCGCATACCTGAGCAACACTACGACCCTCACTCAAGGCTATTGTCTCGAGGGCCTTCTTTAGCCCTGAATCGACACGAAAAGTTAACCTCGCATCCTTTTTCATTTGCCAGGGATTCTAGCACGCTTGCGAATCCGATTCCAAAAACCACTTGACAATGGATATTTCATATGTCATCCTGTGGATGACACGGGATGACAGTGGAGCCAAGCCTATGCGCACCCCTTCCAAAAAGCCCCGATTGGGCAGCGAGGTCGCTTCGGCGACCTCAGAGAAGGTTTCCAAGATAACTTCAGAGGGTTCCCGCAATCTAGGACGATGTTATACCTCAACGGGGAAGATGCGAGAACCTTTGTCTTCGTCCCACCCGGACTTTGTCAATCATGCGGGGTTGCTGCGGCTGGCCTTGCGAAAGCATTGTTTCGGCATCAACGTTGAGCCAGTTCTTGAACTATGTCGACCCGAGAAGAACTTTTGGGTGTTCAAGGCCACAGTCTATAAATCTGCCAAGTGCCGCGGCTTTGTTGGATACGGTGACGCCCATCCGGGTAACGTTTCTCCCTTGATTTTCAACCACGCTGAGATGCGCATGGCCGAAACCCGCGCTGTCAACCGCGCCCTGCGCAAGGCTTACGGCATCGCCCTGTGTTCGCTCGAAGAGCTTCCGCCTTGGCGCTTGAGTCCCGAGCAAATCCCTGTGTTGCGCCGGACCCTGCAGTCCCGACCGCTGTTTCAGAAAGGAGCCCATCATGCGCACCAAAATCCAAGGCCTCAGCCAGGCAACGCAACGAAACCCTCTGGTCGAAGGGTCGTACCGGGCCCGCGTGGTTCGCTGCGGGTCCGCCGGCCACGCCGCTAAGCCCTGCTTGGCGGCGACGTTCTTGATTCTGGAGCCTGCCCCGTATGCGGGTCGTTACGTGCGCACGCGGCTCTATTGCCACGACCGGGCACTCTGGAAGCTTCGCTGGTTTCTGAACGACTTCAACTACGATGCTGAACTCCTGG
>JAIQEZ010000197.1 GCA_020073545.1 Terriglobia bacterium
ACTTCGATGTCGAGCATTACTTCTCCGTCCGGGCCGTTTGGATTTCCGGTGGGAGCATTGTGCGCGCCTCCCACGGAGACGGCGGCGATATGGGGCGTCGCGATGCCGAGTTTCTGGAAGTAGGTGTTCAGGTCCTGGATCTTGTAGCCCCCGCCAAGTTCGATGATCGCGATGCACTGGCCCTGGCCGTTAACAGAGGCGGGAAAATCGTAGAGTTTCGCCACTTGGGTCGGCAGGTAGGAAACACCGCGCTGGGAATTCCGCCACGCGCCCCCCTGCTCATGAATAGGGCGCATGTGGGACCTGGCCTGGGGACGATTATCGAGACCGAACACGCCCTGGATGATACCCTCCAGTTCGGCCGGAATCTCGATGCCGCCGGTGCGTCCACGGTAGGTCCCGCTGGGGTGGTCGTACATCTGCAAAGTTACATTGAACGCCTCACTCAGGGCCTGGACGGTTCCTGACAGGATGACCGTACGCGCTGCCAGGTTCACATCCCCAACGTCGAGGCCGTACTCGTGCGCGAAAGCGTCGATCTTCGTCACGTCCTTCGGGTCGGCGCCGTGCGTGGCCTCGAACTGGTCTCGGGTCAGGTGTCGCTGCTCATGAGGCTTGAGGTCACCGGTCCGCTCCAAAGATGCGGGCGTCGCGGCAGAAACGGGTCTCAGGAAGAGGGTGACTTCGATGCGTTCATGGGGATCGGCTGCGCTGACGAGCCGCGCCCCATGCAGGACAGCGCGATCGCTTCCCGCGAGAGTAACTCGTTTCTTAGGGGTGGGCATAGCTGGCTCCTTTCAGTTGTGCTTGCGACAGGAACTTCCCCTGTCGTGGAGGGGCGCCTGCGCAAGCCGTATTAGAGCGGGCTTAGCTATGGAATTCAGATAACGGTACTGCGGCTGCCCCTAGCGCCGCGCATCAGGGAGTATGAAACACCGCTTCTGAAGAGAGCCAAGGTGTGCCGCATGGCATCTCCTCAATCGAACCCTTACTAATTTCGTAGCCCGGGCTATCCTATGCTCCCGCTCTCCCGATGTCAATAACCATACGTGTATTCTTGCTGGTTAAGAGAGCAAGCTGTAGGCAGCTTCCGCAGTCCCGCCCGGTAGGCCCTGGTTTTGAGCATGGCTGGCGAGACGAGTCGCAAAGCTTAAAAACGGGTGCTCCGGGCCTTGCGGGTCGGACGCCCCTACCGCGCTTCTTCCCAGGAGCGGCAAATGCGCTCGATGGTGTCGATCATGTTATCGACCTGTTCGGGGTCGGGAGGGCGTCCGGCGTGGACGGCGGCGTTGCGGATTTTCCAGGCTTTGTCGAGCTGGGTCTTGTCTTCGAGCGAGATGTAGCCATCCTCGGTGAGGCGGTCGAAGAGGATTTCGATCGCGCCGCGCACATTCAAGTTCATGCCGCCGCAGAGTTCGCGCGCGGCCACGCGGAGCAGCCGCTCGTATTCCTCCCCGGCGATCTTGCCGGCCAGCTTGGGTTCCTCTTCCACCAGGATGCGTGCCAGTTCGAGGGGGCCGTAGTTGCGCAGGAACGGCCGCAGCACCTGCGCGACGCGGCGCCGCTGGATCCAGACGTCCGCATCGAACCCACCGTGCGTGTTGGAGCCTTCGCTCTCGCGGGTTTCGCCGGCGGCCAGCTCGTGGTACGTCCACAGGGCCGTCTCGGTGTCGGCCACGGATTCGAGGCGAAAGTGTTCCTTCCAACCGCGCAGTTCGTCGCAATAGGCCAAGTAGAGATCGATGGTGCGCGGGCGGTGAACCTGTAACAGATTCATGATGGGCGTCGAGAAAATGCCAAAGCGGTCGGGATGCACGAAGCGCAGCACCAGGGAAACAAGGCCGATGGTTTGGAGCACTTCGAGCGCGCGCTTCACCAATTCGCGCGGGTTGGTGGGCGCGGGACCCAGCACCAGGCGTGCTTTCTTCAAGATTTGATCGAGCTCCTTTTCATTGGGCTTGGGCCAGTAGCGCCCGAACGACGTGGCGGAGGGATCGAAAATGTTCAGAACGTCTTTCGCCGCCAGCCAGCGATTGCCCGTGCAGAGCGGCTCGAATTTCTTCTCCAGCGCCCGGAAAGAATAGGTGCGCCCAAATTTCTGTTTGCAGACTTCCGGGAAACGGTCGAGATAGGATTTCAGATCAAATCCGGTCATGACAGCCTCAGGGTCGCGACGGTGCGAAAGCGTGGCCGGCGCGAAGCGCTAGGACCGAGCACCCCCACAGGCTCCCGCTTCATCAAGTAAATGACAATCGCCGCGAAAAGGCAACCCCGCTCTCACGCCGCGGCTCCTCCTACCCAGAACCCGCCGCGCAGGGGATCAATCCGCCTCAGTGGTATTTCCGCGCCCCCCGGGTGCAAGGATGGCGTAGAATGGCTGCACCGATCGCTGGTCAGCGCCGGAAAGAGTCATGCCCGCATCATTCTGCATCTCCGCCGAGAACCTGGGGGCCGTGGCCTTGCCCGGCTTCTGCCCGCGCTGCTTCTGGATTCAGATGCACGCGGAGGGGTTGCCTTATCAGATTTTTCCCGGCATCTTCAGCTCGATTGATTCCTACGGCAAGCGGCTGGTGCACGCATGGTTCGACCGGCACCAGAGCGCGCCGCCCTGGCTGGCAGGACTCGGAGACATCAAGGGATACCGCCCTCCCCCGCATTTCTCGAAATTCAGCACGCTGGACCGGGAGACCGGGATCGTCTTGCGCGGGACGCCGGATGGAATCCTGGTGAGACGCGACGACTCGCACGTGATTGTCGATTACAAGACCGCCAAGTTCACCGCGCGTCAGGACGAATTGTTCCCGATGTACGACGCGCAGTTGAACGCCTACGCCTTCATCGGTGAGCAGTGCGGATTCTCTCCGGTGTCAGGGTTGGCGCTGGTGTACACGGAGCCGGTCACCGACAACGCCGCGGCGGCGAAAGATGGGAACCTGACCGAGGCGGGATTCGTGATGGATTTCAGCGCGCATGTCCTCCCTGTCGACCTGGCGCCACAGAGAATTTCCAAGCTGCTTGCCAAAGTTCGAGAGATTTACCACCGGAAGCGCCCTCCCGAATCGCGCCAAGGATGCAAGGACTGCGCGCTGTTGAAGAACCTGATTGCGGTCGTGTCGAAGTAGTCGCGCAACCCCCATCCCCACAAATCGCTGCCCTGTTCCGTACGTCCCCTGGCCATCCCCCTGGCCGAAATCGGCCACCAAGCGGCTGGATTTGGACAGGGGCTTGGTATCGGTCTCCTGCGGCCTGAAAAAGGCCTCCTGATAACTTCTTATCCTGCTTGCAGATATGGGGCATTAGCGACTTCTCAGTTTGGCACCGATCTTGCCCTATCCAGGTTGGACGCAAGTTTGGAGCTCGACCGTGGAACTCCGAGTGAGGTGGGCCATGAAAAACCGAATCCTTTTGATCACGCTCGCAATACTCGCGCTGGGACTGCTCGACCCGGCTAACGTTAGGGCCGGGGACGAGCCTGAGCCCGGAGCGGGGCGCATCAGTGTGATTCAGGGTGATGTCTCCACCATGCGCGGAGATTCCGGCGATTGGGTGGCGACCACCGTCAACGCTCCGGTGGTGGCGGGCGATAAGGTGGCCACGGCAGCCCGGGCGCGCGCCGAAATCCAGCTTGACTTCGCCAACGTGCTGCGGCTCGACCAGCGCACGGAAGCGAAGATTGCAGACCTGACCCGCACGAAGATACAAATTCAAGTGTCTGCGGGCCTGGTGGACCTCAGCGTTTTCAAGGGCACGGAAGCGGACGTGGAGATTGATACGCCGAACATGGCCGTCCGTCCGCTGGGGGAAGGTGTTTACCGCATCGAGGTGAATTCCACCAGCCAGACTCAACTGATCGTTCGCCTCGGCGAGGCGGAAGTCTCCACACCGCAGGGCAGCACGAAGGTTGAGAAAGGTCAGGTCATTCACGTTCAAGGCACCGACAGTCCGGAGTTTCAGATTGACCAAGCGCAGGCAAAGGATGATTGGGACAAGTGGAATAACGACCGTGACCGGCAGATTGCCGACGCGCAGGCCTGGAGCCACACGGATCGCTACTACACGGGCGCCAGCGATTTGGATGCCCACGGCCACTGGGTTGACGTGCCTGGCTACGATTGGTGCTGGACGCCTTACGTGGACCTGGGCTGGGTGCCTTACCGCTCCGGTCGTTGGGCCTGGGAGCCCTACTGGGGATGGACCTGGGTGTCGTACGAGCCCTGGGGCTGGGCGCCGTATCACTACGGCCGGTGGTTTTTCTACGGTAACAGTTGGTGCTGGTGGCCGGGCAGAGGATTCTATGGTCCCCGTCCCCTCTGGGCGCCGGCTTACGTCTCGTTTTTCGGTTTCGGTGGCCGTCACGGGGGAGTAGGCGTGGGCTTCGGTTTTGGCTCAATTGGCTGGCTGCCGCTCGGCCCGCATGACGGGTTTAACCCTTGGTGGGGACATGGCCGCGGCTTCAACGTGACGAATATTACGAACATCAATAATGCTCGCGGTCCGGCATTCGGCCATCCGGGGGGCCGCCAGCCCTTCGGCTCGAACCTACAGAACGTTATGACCAATACGCACGTACGGGGCGCCCTCACCACCGTTTCCGCACAGAACTTTGTGAACGGTCGCATCACTCACAACCTGCTGCCAGTGAACGAGAACATGCTGCGCCAAGCGGGCGTCGTAAGGGGCACGCTACCCGTGGTGCCCACCCAGGCCAGCCTGCAGCCGGGGAACAGAGCTGTGAACACGGCGGGCTTGCCGTCAGCCAGGGCCAATGGTGAGCATTTCTTCACCAAGAATCCCACGCCTGCAGCACACATGCCCACCTTCTCGACGGAAGCCAACCAGATCCGCGAGATGGTGCAACGCGGCCCGATGCCCAGCGCGGGCCAGGGTGGACAGCCTGGAACCAGCGGCCTGCGTGCGACCGGCCAGACGACACCCGGCGCGCGTCCCGGCGTCAACCTGCAGAACCCCGCGACTCGCTTGAACCCGCCGGTGGCCGAGCGAACGGCTCCGGCGACCGGACAACCAAGTGCGCAACTGGGTAGGGCAGGAGCAGGTGGGGTGACAAACCAGCCCGCGACTCCCGGCTGGCAACGGTTTGGCAGCGGCAATCAGGCGGGCCGTTCCCCTGCAACGATGGGGGGGCCGCGCTCGGGAGAGCCGCAGAGAAATATCCCGGCTCCGCAGAGCGCACAAACACGGCAAGCGGCTCCGGCTTCACAAGGGAACCAGAGTGGCTGGCACCCGTTCTCTTCACAACCTGCCCCTGGCGCCGGGCGGACGGGAGCTGCACAGACCACGCCGCGCGGGACGCCAGCGCCTCGAGGGGTTGAGTCACGGCCAGTGGGTCCGCAAGGCCAGCCGGGCGGCTGGCAACGCTTCACTCCCCAGCCACGTGCTTCTACGGGAGCAGCAGGGGCTGCCCGCCCTTTTGAACAGCGCTCGCGCGGGTCGAGCGGATGGAATGCGTCCGCGCCGCGCTCAGGGGGATCGACCTATGGCGGGGCGCGACCGCCCCTGGAACTGAGCCGGCCCATCGTGCGTCAGCGCTCTGGGGCGGGCGGTTCCTACGGCGGTGGTGGCCGAACGTACTCTGCGCCTTCCGGTGGAGGTCGCACCTATTACGCGCCGCGAGGTGGCGGAGGCGGTGGAGGGCGCACCTATTCCGCGCCGCGAGGTGGCGGAGGCGGTGGCGGAGGTCACACCT
>JAIQEZ010000050.1 GCA_020073545.1 Terriglobia bacterium
GTTTACCGTCTGCATGCAGACGGTAAACCTCAACCCTCTCCTCCACCGTCAATTGCCCATATCGTTTTCCCATCGCAACACCTCTTATACAAGCAAGGTGTTGCACTTGCAGCGTGAACTTAGCGAATCCAGGTCGAGAGTGGACCCTCGCCTTCGCGGGGGTGACAACGAAAGGCATGGCCCTGAGACGGTTGTAGCCGAGAAGCCGCGACGCCTGCGTCGCCCGTACTGCCGTCATTCCCGCGCAAGCGGGAATCCAGCACGGCTGCGGCGATAGGTGCTGCTGGTCAGGAATTGCATCTGTCCGGGCGCAAAATGGCGTTTCTGGGTGGGCATGACCGGCGCTAATATGGCACGCTGAAGCGCAGAGTTGCGCTCTGCGCCAGCCGGCGGATTTTGTGCCGTGGGCTTTTCTCAATCGGGCGGGCTGGCATTTAACGAACCCACGGCATTGAGAAGGTGGCGTGGCTACTACCTCTGGATCTTTGCTGCGATGACTCCCGACAAAGGGGAGTTTCGACCTATGATTCTGGCAATCGTTGGGATGACGGGTTCAGGCAAGAGTGAGCTGTCTCGTTACCTTGCGTCCCTGCGTTTTCCGGCTATCCGTTTTGGCCAAGTTGTCGTGGACGAGATTGCTAGCCGAGGTTTAGACCTCAATCCAGCGAACGAAAGGACTATCAGGGAGGAGCTTCGCTCCACCCACGGTATGGACGTCTGCGCTCGCCGGTGCTTGCCGGCGATACGCAAAGCACTCAAGGAGAGCCCGCTGGTTGTTATCGACGGCCTGTACAGCTGGAGCGAGTACAGGACGTTGCGGGCTGCGCTTGGGGAAAATCTCGTTCTGCTTCTGGTATTTGCCTCCAGAGAGACGCGGTACCATCGGCTGAAGGTGCGGCCGGAGCGTCCCCTGACCTTCCAGGAGGCTCAAGAGAGGGACATCACGGAAATCGAAAACGTTGAAAAAGGCGGGCCCATCGCCTTTGCCGACTATGCACTGCTGAACGATGGCACGAAGGCGGAGCTGTTCGCCGGAGTTGACGATTTACTCGCGCGCTGGCGAATTCGTTCTCCCGACGGAGAAAAGCGCGTTTGACGAGGTGACGCAGGAGCGCCCTAACTGATTCCTTGTTAAAACGTCGGGACGGCGCTCGATGTTCGAATCCCGGCAGAAACTCGTGCCGGGCCGGGCTGCAGTGCAAGATGGGCCTCGTGCCCACCACGTTTTGCTTTTTCCGAACAAGCTGGATAAGATGAGCGCCGGCGTCCTCCGCCGGTCGTGCGGAGGGCTCGCTAAAAGCGGTGTGGAGCGAATATGATAACAAAAGATGATTATTACATGGGCATCGCCATGGCCGTGCGCAGGAAGGCGAATTGCATGGGCCGACGAGTCGGCGCCGTGATCGTCAAACGTAATCGCATCATCTCCACTGGCTACAATGGGACGCCCGAAGGAATGGCCAATTGCCTTGATGGCGGCTGCGTACGTTGTAAGAATCGAGAAGCATATAAGGCAAGCGTTGGATATGACGTTTGCATATGCGTCCACGCCGAGCAGAACGCGCTGATTACCGCAGCCAGATTTGGAAATTCCATTGAGGATGCCTTTGTGTATTCGACGCTTCGGCCGTGTTTCGATTGCACAAAGGTGTTGCTGCAAGCCAAGGTTCACACGATTTACTACATTCATGATTGGGCCCATCCGATCGATTCCCTGCAGGAGCAGTATCTGCTTGCTCAAAGCAAGCTTCCGGGCGGGGTCAGGAAAGTGGAGATTCAGGACCCTGAGGCGGAGTGGGCGAACGGCAATGCTGCGCCGATAAGTGGCTGAGGCTGGCGCCCCTCTGGTAGCGGGGAGCGGGTGGCCGCCGGCTGGCGCGGGCTGGCGCAGAGCGCAGCTCTGCGGCCAACGGACAAGACTGAAATCAGGCGAGCCGATCCATACTCAGAACCGACGAATCTCTGAGGTAGTAGAACCGGAAGCTCGATCACGGCCATTGCTCGGGCGAAGCCACCAAGCCGCACTTTACTGGATTCCCGTGCATGTAATTCAGCTTCTCCAGCCGCTTCTTCTCGCTGTAGACGCCGAACGGATAGAAACGGCGCTGCCAAACTCGAAACTGCGACTCGGAATGGACGGTGGGCGGCAAGCGCAACCGGGCCGGCATCTTCTCGCACCAGGGAACGCGCTGATTCTCGGAAAGCGCGGAAAGGATCTGTTGGGCCGTGCGCTTCTTGAGCTCCTGCATGAAGCGGCTGGTGCTCGCGACCGGTTCAGACTTGATGAGCAAGTGCAAATGGTCCGGCATAAGGACCCAGCCGATAAGCAGAAAGCCCATCTCGATGCGAAGCTGCCTGAGGATTTAGACAAAGCTCAAGCGGAACCGATCACTCTCAAAAAGCTTGGCGCGGCGATAGGTGCTGCTGGTCAGGAATTGCATCTGTCCGGGCGCAAAATGGCGTTTCTAGGTGGGCATGACCAGCGCTAACATAGCACGCTGAAGCGCAGAGCTACGCTCTGCGCCAGCGGGTGGACGAAGAATTCTGTCGGCGAGGTTCGCAGGCCGGAATGCTCGGGAAAGTAGCGCTGCCCTGACCGTGACCGGAACTCTGATGGAGCTACCGGTCTCCCACCGGCGAGGGAGTCGGAAGGCGCCATCATGGTCCCGCTGCGCTGGGATCGAATCCTACATGTGGGGTGGAGCCTGCCCACCCTATGAGACGCAAGCCACCAGCCAGGACTGAACGGCGAACCAGAACCGTCCGCAAATTCCCCTTAACGGAGCCGACAACCTTATAGATGCGGCACTCCGCTCAGCTCCCATAAAGCAGCGTACGTTCGAGAGGTTGGAGCCGGTGGACCCTCATCATGGCCACGGCGATGCGCGGGAGGGTCTCTAGAGAAGGGAAGGCAAGATAGCGCCCTTCCCAGGTGGGATTGAATTTCTTCTTAAACTGAAACAGGGACTTGAACTCGTAAATTCCGTGGAGGTTCTCAAAGAGCAGGCGGACTCCACGGTCGAGCATGGTCAGCTCGTCTTCGGGGCTGACGTTGGCCAATGGAGCGTTCGCGAGGCTGGCCTGCCGATAGTCCTCCTGTTGGAGACGGAGCAACGACTTGGCGATGAGGAAATCCATGATGAACTTGGGGGCTTCCGGAACATACCTCATCAGATCCAGCGTGAGTCCCTTGCCGGCATAGGGTCGCCAAGAGACAAAGGCCAGGACTTTCCCTTTGTCCGCCGCGACGGCCAGAAACTGGTGCCCCAAGGTGGCGGGATCGAACCGGCCCATCGTGAACCCCAGCTCCTTGATTCCCTTCTTCGAGAGCCAGTCGCCGGAGATTATCTGGAGTTGATCCTCCACATCCTGGGAAGGGCTTCCGTGGAAGAACTCGATGTTGAGATCAGTATGCTCTCTCTCGATCTTGTTGAGCGCCTGCCGGACTTTCTGCATTTTGGTACCGCGAAGACTGAACTGATCGAGGTAAATAACCGCCTCTTCCGCGATCTTGAGGGTACGCAACTTGCGCTGGCGATAGATCTCCAAGCCTTGCGCTTTGATCTCATAGAAGCAAGGTATCCAGTCGTGTCGCCGACAGTGCGCGTAGAATTCGTCCACGGCGGCCTCGACTTTGTCAGGCGGTCCAATGGGATCTCCTACCGTGATCGCGACTCCTGTCGTGACCCGATAGGCCACCGTAGCATGACCGCTCGCCGCCAGGAAGTGGTGTTTGTCGGGTTCCACGGCAAACGCCGCGAGAGAGTGGTCTCCGAAAATGCGGATTATGGTCTGAGCCATGGTGAGAGAAGGATCGAGCCGGCGCAGGATGACGGGCCGCAAGAGGAGCCAGAGAATCAGCAGTGTCGCCCCAATTGAGAACCAAGCGATGGAATCGAGAAACTCCCGGGCATGAGGAGTGTGCGGCGTGACGCCGAGGTTGTCGGCCCCCACGGCCGCCAGCAACGTCGCGCCAATGGCCCTTTTCAACTCGAAGGGTGGGCTGATGGCAGAGCGCAAACGGAACTGGCCTATGGTTCCATAGGCGAGCAGGCTCAGGAATAGGACGGGGGCGAGCGTGAGCGACCGGCGTGTCCCGGCAGGGTCGCTTCCGGCGATAAAGAATCGCCTCGCCACGACCAGGTAAACCAGGAGGATCAGGGGCGGCAGGATGAAAATGACATGCCGGTTCCGAACCAAGTGAAGTAAGACCGAGAAGCTTGACACCACGAGCGCCAGTTGCCACGCGCGTTGCTTGCCTCGGCCCAATCCTCGCCCGAGGCTGATAAGTACAACACCCGAAAGCACGAGGAGTGCCCGGCTGCCTTGATGAACTTCCAGCGGCAGCAACTCCGCTAGCGGGTTCAACCGCAACGGATGTCGCATCCACAGGCCATCCAAGAGATCGAATAGCCCCCCCAGGGTTACGAGGGTGGCCATGATGCGGTGAACGAGGTGTGGACGAGCGCGGATGGGCATAACAGCTTAGGGGCGAGTTTCCGTTTTCAGCGTTTGGAACCACACCAGCGACCGGTCCAGCGTTTGCCAGAACTGGTCCCGCTGGCCTTCGAACCGGTGGTTGCTCGCATCGATGAAAACGATCTGTTTCGGGTCTCGTGCGCGGGCGAAGATATCTCGCGCTGTGGGCATGGGCACGAAATCGTCTCGCGACGATTGGATGATCATCATCGGGATGGGCGCGACCTTGCCGACATAATCCTTGCTGTTGAAGGTTGGCTCGTTGGGAACTTTCTTGGTGATATAGATGATGGCATCACTCGTGCGCCAAGCGAGTTCATTGAGGTCGGGCAGGCCGATGGCGATGACTCCCTGCAGGTCCGGTCGAATATCGGTGTCCAACGCTCCGAGCACCGCCAATCCTGCACCCTCTGACCATCCGGAGAGCACGACGGATTTCGCTTGGGCTTGGTCTCTTGCGAAACGGGCGATCGCGCCAACGTCACGGGTGACTTGCGCCGGCTCGAGTGCATTTGGTTTCGACAGGGAGCTCAGATACTCCTTTGAGTCCACGCCCACGGCCACGTAGCCATGATCAGCGAAGTACTGGGCCACATCATCGATAAAGCCGTGCCAACCGCCGTCACCGGAAAGGACGACGATTCCGGGCGCCTCGGATTTTCGGGTTGAGGGGTCATACACGTAGAGAGTCTGGGAAACGCCACGGACGGACAAGTTCACTTTCCGCGGGCCCCGGGCCAGAGCCGCTTGCGCCAGCGCCAGTGCCATCAGCATGGTGATCACCAAATGTTGCTGCGCTCGCATTACGGCCATTATCGCACGCGGCGAGCACCAGAGGGAATACAAGCGTTCCGCGCGGCGCCCTGGCGCACCCGGCGCACTCGATAGCTACTTCGGCAAGTTCGAGGGCACGGACCTCGCAGGTGGAATCATGGCGCTGGCCATGCGCCCACATGTAGCTCGGGGCATTCTGCCGTGAGTCTCCTTGACGGTCCGGCATGAGTCCATTAGACTTTCGATTGGTTCTATTGAGAAGGGCGGATGAAAAAAGAGACGATTGCTACCGCTGTGATTTTCTTTGCTGTGGGTTTTCTGGCGGGATATATCACGGACGCTCAGATGAACTGGAGCGCCCGCCAGAAGCCGGCGCAGACCGGCACGCCACCTGAAATGCCTGCGGGGGGCGCAAACTCCGTGCCCACCGTTGGGGCGATGCGGCAGGGCCTCCCCGAAGGCCATCCTCCTATTGACAACGCAGCGATCATCAAGCAGATGGAGGACATGGCGGCACAGAACCCGAAGGACCCGGACATTCGCCTGAAACTCGCCAATTTCCTCTACGACCAAAAGCAATACACTCAGGCCATCGGGTGGTACGAGCGCGCGTTGGAGCTTGATCCGAAGAACGTTAACGCCCGTACCGATTTGGGTACGGCGTTCTTTTACACCGGGCGGCCGCAGGATGCCTTGCGGGAATACCGCCAGTCGCTCGAGGTTGACCCCAAACACGAACCTACCCTGCTCAATACCATCGTCGTAAACCTGGAGGGCACTCACGATCTCGCCGCGGCACAACAAGCGTGGGACCACTTGCACAAGCTGAATCCGAATCACCCTGCCCTCGCAGATTTGAAACAGAAGCTTGATGCCGCTCGCGCGTCCGGCCGCGCTACAGTGCCGCGCTGAATTCAAGGCATCCCACCGGCTCGAAAGGTCGTCTGACCCACTATGGGACGTCTTCTTGTCTACGTTTTTGAATTCGTCATCGCAGTCCTCTTCGTAAGGGCGTTGAGTCGGAGTCTTCGCGCAATGTTCAGTTCTTCCCGGATGCACGTTTGGACATCGCGGAGTGGGTCACACCCACCCCAGCCCGCGAGTCCCCAGGGTGGCAAGACGGCGCGCGACCCCATCTGCGGCATGTTTGTTTCCACGGAGCTTTCCCACCGGCTCACGCGGGGCACGGAAACGCTTCACTTCTGCTCTCGTGAGTGTCTGGAACACTACCAAAAGGATGCTGCGCATGTTGCTTCTTGATGGGCTGCTGCGGGCCGTCCTGGGAAGAGTTGGTTCGGCCCACCCTTTGCCGTTGCGGAAACCGCTGCGCCTTCATAGGTGTGTGGTGGGACTGACCCTTGTGCTGCTGGTGCTCGCGAGCGCCCCCGCTGCGCAGGGTTGGGGAGGAAAGGTTGCGCTGGTCCGCAAATACCGCCCCGGCCAAACTATGGTCTATGCAACGGAAATCCGCAGCCGTGCGCAAGTCGATTCCGATCCGCCGGGGTTGAAGAACTTTTTCCCGCCCGTCCCCGCGGACTTGATCATGCGCCAGCAGAATACCGTCACGGTGGCCGCCGTGCAGGCCGATGGCGCTGCCGATATTCAGCACCGCTTCGATCGGTTCGAAATTCAAACGGACCTCACGGCGCTCCCCGAAAACCTGCGCGACCCCGCCAAACAGGCGCAGCAGGAGTTCACCCAGCGCATGGCGGGTCAGACCCTGACGGTTCACTACGATCGGGATGGCCGGCTGGTGGGATTTGAAGGCGCCGACAGCTTTCTCGAGGAGCTTGATGCCCCGGTGCGAGAACCGCTTCGCCAGATGCTGAGGCTCTTCCTGGAGCAATTGGGAGGTCAGGCGCTCTATCCCGACCACCCCGTGAAACGGGGCGAAGAGTGGACGCAGAAACTCGACTCGCTGCCGCGGGGGGACTACCCGTTCCAGGTGCAGGGGAAAAGCACCTTGCGCTATTCCGGCAAGACACGTTACCACGGCGTGAAAGCTGGCATTGTGGACTATCGGTTCGAAAACTCGCTCACGCCCGCACTGGACAGCATGCGCCAAGCCGGGGCGCTCCCCCAGCTCGAAGCTGTGGGGATGCAGCTCGAAATTCAGATCAGCGGCCAGGGACAGGGGCGGGTTCTGGTGGCGCTTGATGACGGCCGGGTGCTCCAGAATCACTCGACGTTGCATCAGACACTCAGCGCGCGCCTGAAAGGGAAGGAAGGGTCCCTTTCACCCGCCGCGCCACCTGCCAAACTCGAGATCCGCTCAGATACCGAAATGGACGTGGAAGGAAACCGCCCGTAACGCACCTGTCACACGGGGGCCAGCGGCCGAATTCGTTATTGACAGCGAGGCGGGTGCCCCTATAATCGAGCAGAGTTCTGCGCAAGGCTCGGGGACGAAACGAAGGAAATGAATCAATCGCTTAACGCAGCGTGGCCCGTGGTTCTCAGTGTAGCCGGGTTCGATCCCTCGGCGGGAGCAGGGATCGCTGCGGACCTCAAAACCTTTGCCGCGCACAATTGCTACGGTATCGCCGCCATATCGGCTTTGACCGTTCAGAATAGCCAGGGAGTGGCCGCGATCCATCCGGTTGAGCCTCAGATTCTGAGAGAAACTATCCAGTCCCTTCTCGCCGACGGCCGGGTAAAAGCCCTCAAAATCGGCATGCTGCATAATGCCGCCACGGCCCAAGTCGTGCGAGAGGTTCTAGACTACCACCCCGCCCTTCCCGCGGTGCTCGACCCGGTGGTGCGCTCCTGCAGCGGCGTTGAACTCCTGGATGCTTCGGGATTGGACTTCCTCCGGCGGGAGCTGATTCCGCGCGTATCACTGTTGACGCCCAACTTGGCTGAAGCGGCCGCCCTCACCGAACTGCCGGTTGACAATCTGGAGAGCATGAAGGCTGCGGCACGCAAACTGATTGAAATGGGCGCGCGTGCCGTGGTGGTGACCGGCGGCCACCTCGAAAAGGCCATCGATGTCTTTTTTGATGGCACGGAGGTGGAGTCGTTCGTCGGTGAACGCATCAGGCCTGACAACACTCACGGCACCGGATGCACTTTCTCTTCTGCTGTGGCGGCGAATCTCGCCCTGGGACGCCAATTGCGCGATGCCGTCGTGCTGGCCAAGGCGTTTGTTGCCGAAGCGATTCGCAACGCTTTTCCGATTGGGCCAGGCCGCATTCCTCTAAACCATCTCTATCGTATGATGGAGTCTCCCCGCGTTACAGACCACTCCGCCGCCATCCCTGAGCCTGTGCACTGAGGCTCTGTCAGGGAACAACTATTCCCTGAACGTCACACGGCCACCTTGGCCGCGCGCAGGGGCAAGACCCCGAGGGATCGGGGCAGGTTGCCCATGCTACCGAGCGATGGAGAAAGTCGTCGAGGGATAAGCGTCCATATCGCGCAGCAGGGGTTTCTCCCAGGAGAACTCCGGGTGTTTGCGCAGATGTTCGTTGGCTTTGAACTTGATGCCGCAGGCGTGGCCTGCGGCGGCCGAGAAGGACATGCGTCCGGCCATGGCCGCGTCAGCGACCTTATTCTGAACCGCCCCCGCAGGTCCGTAAGGCGGCTCCCACGGTGGAAGGCCACGCGGCGAGAGATCGACGTGGCCGCACAAGGTCCGTTCGTTCGCTTCCTCTTTCTTCTGGAGTGTATCGTAGTGGTCCGCCAGGAAGCGTTGGGCTACGGCCACATCAATTCTTCCTTTGTACTCGGCCATCAACTGTTCCCATCGCAAGTGCCGGGCGTTGGCGCTTTCTCCCATGTCCTGCACGTTGAAGTCGGTTTCCTCCTGCACGAGCTTCGGGTCAGCGGGGAAGTTCGAACCCACGAAGTAACCGTCGGTCTTGCGCAGCAGCGTCGCGTTCTTGAGCCCCAGCTCGAGACTGGCAATTTCATTGGTCTTCCGATCTGCCACTAGCCAGGTGTTGGCGTATCCACCGTTGTTACCTTCCTTCATGATCCGCGCAAAATCGTCGATCGATGAAGCATACTGCATGGCCTTGCGAGCGCGAACGAACTCGGGGACGCCGCTCGGGTCGTAGCCCGAAAAGTGTGAGATGGTGGTCTCCGTAATCATCAAGCCCGCGGAGTTGATTCCGAAATCATCGCCGCTATGGATCAAGCCCGGGAAGCCGTCCATCAGGATGCGATGGCCTTGCGCTGGAGCGATGTCGAAAATGATGGTCCAGCGAGAGCCGTCCAGGTAACTCGTCCAATTGTTGTGCGCGATGATGACCTTTCCGTCCCGCGTGTAACTGCCGGTGGCGACGAAGGCGCTGCAATGCTCAGGCGCGACGAGAGAAGCAGAGGTGGAAAGATGGTGTTGCCGGTCATACTCCTTCACGTAGTAGCCCCACTCGGGCAACGCGTTGAGCGCGACCACATCCCAGACATCCAGGTTCACACCTTTCGCTTTCAGGCCCTCGGCGATGCCCAGCAACTCCTCGCGATACTCCTGCTCGATGTGTGGCCACATCATGTCCTGGGCGGCCGTGCGGAAGAACTTCCAGTCCTTCTTGCTGTCGCGAGTCTGCTCGAGGACCGTAACGTTTTCCGCGTCGCGAATTTCCCGGGCCAGCAAGTATCCGTGCTGGAATCCGATTTCGGAGGGAGTCCCTTCGAGGTGCACGAACGTCCAGCCCATCTGCGCGGGCCGGCGAAAGGCTCCCTTCAAACGCGCGTCGGTTTTCGCATCCTTCGGAACCAGGGGTAGCGTGGTGGCCACAAGAACCAAGCTGGCCAGGATCAAGGCGATTCGGCGCATCAGCATCTCCATGGGTGCAATCGGTCTCCTGCATCACCGGAACGTGCCTGGGTGACGTCAGAAGAGCACGCGATTATACACCCCGATCCCGAAGTCGGGTGGCTTCTGCGGAAGCTGGTGTCTTCCAGACCCTTTCTTCGTGGGAATCACCAGGTCTCGCGTTACAATGGTGCCATGCTCGTCAACTTCGCTTTTGGACGAAGCGGTTTGACCCTCGACTTGCCGGACGGTTATCAATGCCGCGTGCTGGAAGCGCGGTCGGCCGTCCCACTCGCTGATGCCCCCGCCGCCATCGAGAGAGCGTTGGATGCGCCCGTTGCCTGCCCGCCGCTTGTGAAGTTGGCCCGCGGCAAGCGCTCGGCTGCCATCTCCGTTTGCGATATCACCCGGCCGGCTCCTAACCGTGAGGTGCTCCCTCCCGTGCTGGCGCGGCTTGAGGCGGCCGGCATTCCGCGGGAGGGCATCACGATCTTGATTGCCACGGGGCTTCACCGGCCGGCCAGCGACGTGGAGATTCTCGAGATTTGCGGAGAGGAAGTCGCCACCCGTTATGGTGTGCTAAATCACCACGCCCGCGAGCTTTCTGAGAATTGCGATCTGGGAAGAACGGCGGCCGGAACCCCGGTTTACATAGACCAACGCTTCGTCTCCGCCGACCTTCACATCACGTTGGGCTTTATCGAGCCGCACCTCATGCTGGGGTTCTCCGGCGGGCGGAAGCTCATCGCCCCCGGCTTGGCCGCTCAAGAAACCATCAAGGTTCTCCACAGTCCGCGCTTCATGCGTGATCCGCGTGCGGTGGAAGGTTCGATCGAAGCGAACCCCTTGCACCAGGAACTTCTGGAAATCGCGCGCCTGGCGCGCCACGATCTTCTGGTGGATGTAGCACTGGGCCGCGGCACTCCGCGGCGCCCGATCGCTGCGGTCTTTGCCGGCGAACCTGTCGCCGCCCACCGGCAGGGGTGGAGTTTGTGTCGCGCGTCATGCTCGAGACGCTCGATAAGCCCGTCGATGCCGTGATCACTACCGCGGCCGGCTATCCGCTCGACCTCACCTTTTACCAAGCCGTCAAGGGCATCACCGCCGCGTCACATATTGTGAAACCCGGGGGAAAAATCCTACTCCTTGCTGCCTGCGAGGAAGGCGCGGGCGGGCCGGAGTTCAGCGGCATGCTGGCCGAGGGCCTGTCCGATCAAGGCTTTATGAAGAAGATCGGTGGCGCGCCGGTGACCGTGGACCAATGGCAACTCGAAAAGCTCGCGCTGGTCACCACCCGAGCGGAGGTCCTCTATTACGTGCCCGGCCTGCCGCGTGGATTCCACCCCGCACTTTGGGGCAAAGTCTGTGCAACCGCTGAGGAAGCCGTAAAAGCACTCACGGAGGGATTGGAAAGGAACTCGCGTATTGCGGTCGTTCCGGAAGGACCGTACGTCCTGGCTCAGGTGGGCACCGCTACGCCAAAAGAAGCCGCGGCCTGAGGGCCTGCGCGAAAGCCAGTGCTGTGGCCCCGGTCTCGCTCTCCTGGGGACGTGAAGTTGTGGGGAGGGCCCGGCGACCCGCACAAAGCCAGTTGACCAGTTCCCATAAATATGGGAGCATTGGGTCATGAAAACAACGTTGGAAATCCCCGACCCAATCTTCCGCCGCGCCAAGGCGACGGCTGCCGAACACGGGATTCCGCTCCGCCAGTTTGTTAGTGAAGCGGTGGCGGAGAAACTGGAGGCTAAAGCTGCACGCCGGGACAGAGGGAGGATGGCGGTGGCAGGAAAGCTGCGACACCTGCGCAAGGAGACAGCCCGCATCAGCAGTTTGATTGAAAAGGAGTTTGAGAGGATTGAACTGGAGGATCGAGCTTGATCCTCGACACGAACGCCCTCTCGGCGATTGCGGAGGGGGAAGCGGGAGCGACCGAGAAGTTTACCCGCGCTCGTCAGGTTGCCATTCCGGTCATCGTCCTGGGCGAGTATCGCTTTGGAATCGCCCAGTCGCGGCATAGGCGCGAGTATGAGCGCTGGCTGGAGGAGATGGTTTCTCTGGTCCGCGTTCTTGAGGTAAGCGAGGAAACCGCCGTCTGGTATGCCAGGATTCGGACTCAACTCAAAGCAGCGGGCACTGCCATTCCGAGTAACGACGCTTGGATCGCGGCGCTCTGCCGGCAACATGCTCTTCCTTTGCTGAGCCGAGACCAACATTTCGACCTGGTCAAAGGACTCCAGCGGCTGGATTGGTGACGGCAGGCCCTGCAGCGGTACCTCGACAGGGGCTTGCCGACGCAAGTGGATTGGCTATGGTCTCCCGGCCGGCGGTGCCGATGGAATCGCAAAGCCCCAGGCCTCCAGGCTTAGCAGACCAATCGACACTGCGTGCTAGATAATATTCAACTCCTTCCCGACGTTTTCCAAAATCGCCAGCGCTCGCGTCAATTCTTCGCGCCTGTGCGTGGCGGTTACGATGGTGCGGATGCGTGCCTTGCCCTGGGGCACGGTCGGGAAACCGATGCCCTGCGCAAACACCCCCGCCGCGAAAAGCTGACGAGAGAATTCGTGCGCCAGTGCAGCGTCACCGACGATGACGGGGGTGATGGGTGTTTCGCTCAGGCCGGTATTGAAGCCCAGTTTCTTCAGTCCCTCTTTGAGGAATCGCGTGTTAGACCAGAGCTGCTCGATCAATTGCGGCTCCTCTTCCAGGACTTCAAAGGCGGCGAGGCACGTGGCGGCGACCGCAGGGGGGTGGGAAGTGGAGAACAGGAATGGCCGAGCACGGTGGTAAAGAAACTCAATGGTGTCGCGGGTGGAGCAAACGTAGCCGCCCAGCGCTCCAATGGCCTTCGAGAGCGTTCCAACCTGGATGTCCACGCGACCGTGCAAGTTGAAGTGATCGACCGTGCCGCGCCCGTTCCGTCCGAGCACGCCGGAAGCATGGGCGTCGTCGATCATCATGATGCACCCGTACTTCTCTGCCAATTCCACGAGCTGCGGCAGCGGAGCAATGTCGCCCTCCATGGAAAATACGCCATCCGTGATCAGCAGCTTGTGGCATTTGCGCCCGGCGAGGTCCTGCAAGATCTTCTCGCAGGCCTCCATGTCTTTGTGAGGGAAAACCTTGATTTCGGCCCGCGAGAGCCGGCAGCCGTCGATAATCGAGGCGTGATTGAGCTCATCGGAAATGATCACATCCTCACGACCCAGAATCGCGGAGACCGTCCCGGCATTGGCCGTAAAGCCCGATTGAAACACCACGGACGCCTCGACGTGTTTGAAGCGCGCGATCTTTTCCTCCAGCGCCATGTGGATCGACATGGTGCCGGCGATGGTCCTTACGGCGCCCGAGCCGACTCCCCACTTTTCCGTGGCCTCCAGGGCGCGCTGCCGCAGCTTGGGGTGAGTGGTCAACCCCAGGTAATTGTTGGAGGAGAGATTGATCACCTCCTGGCCGTCGAAGCGCGCCACGGGAAGCTGCTCGGTCTCCAGAATGCGCAGCCGCTGATAGAGCTTCTGCTCGCGCAGCTTCTGAAGCTCATCGGCAAGGTATTGCAGTTCGGCTTTTGGCATGGTTCAAAACCCCGAATAGCACAAGGATGCTTACAGATTATGATGCAGCTTGGGATTACTCGAAGATCCTCCCGTGCCATGATAGCACAGCGGTTTTTTCAGAGCGTGAAGGCCCGACAAAGCCGGCGTGGTGGGGTGAACCTGCTAATTGAGCTTGTACCGGACCTTGGCCAAGGCGTCCTTCGCCAGCGTGTAGTCCGGTGAGAGTTTCAGGGCCTGTTCGAAGTGGTAGCGCGCCTTGCCGTACAACTCCTTCGCCACATACACGCGCCCCAAATTGTAATGCGGATAATGGTAGGACTCGTAGCGCCGCGATTGAAGCGAGCGCTCCAGCCAGGGAACCGCCTCGTCGTATTCCCCTTTCTCGATCAAGTAGGCGCCAATGTCGTTGTAGGGATTTCCAAACTCCGGGTCGAGCTGGATGGCTTTCTTGCACTCGGCGATGGCATCGTCGATCTTGCCCTGGAAGCGGTAAGTCCAGCCCAGGAATGTGAAGGCTTCCGCCGTGGGGTGAAGATCCAGCGAGCGCTTATAGAGTTCGACCGCCATGTCGTAATCCCCGCCCATCTGGTACTGATAAGCTTCCTTGAGCAGTTCCCACGCGGCTTGCAGTTCTTCGGCGCCCATAAAAGTTGCTAATACTCCCCAGTTTGTAGTTAGCATAGGCACCCCGCGTTGTCAATGACGAGGCGGTACTGGATTGTTGGGGGACGTCCATAGCGGACCCTTTGACGGGCTTTGGGGGAATCTTGCACCCTTGATCATAGACAATGCCGACAGGATGAATCATCCGCGTTGTTAGCTTCATTCCCAGAAAGCGCAATTTGTCTTCAACTAGATCCATAGCCTTGTCCCCGGAAACATCGGTTTTCACTCCTCCAGTCTCTGCAGGCAACACAGACATACTGTCCGACCCTCGAAAGCCGACTCGCCCCACCCGCGCAGACGCAACGCCTGGGCACGGCCGTCTTGCTCGGGGCGCACAAATCTGCGAATATGACTGCTTTCACCGGGGGCAGCATTCACCTATAGGAGGCCAGCATGCCAGTCAATCTTAAGCATCGCAGTCACATCATCACGGACGGCCGCGACCGCGCCGGGGCACGCTCCATGCTCAAGGCTATCGGGTTCACGGACGCCGACTTGGCCCGGCCGATCGTCGGCATCGCCAACACCTGGATTGAGACCATGCCGTGCAACTACCACCTGCGCCAATTGGCGGCAAAGGTGAAGGCGGGGGTGCGCGCGGCCGGCGGCACGCCTATGGAGTTCAACACCATCGCCATTTCCGACGGCGTGACCATGGGCACTGAGGGCATGAAGGCCTCGCTCGTCAGCCGCGAGGTTGTAGCCGACTCCATCGAATTGGTCGGACGCGGCCACATGTTTGACGCCATAGTGGCGCTGGTGGGCTGCGACAAAACGATTCCGGGCGGAGCCCTGGCGCTCATCCGATTGAACGTCCCGAGCCTTCTCCTTTACGGCGGTTCCATCGCCGCGGGGCGCTTCCAGGGTCGCGACGTAACGATTGTCGATGTTTACGAAGGCGTGGGTGCAAATGCCGCCGGGCTCATGTCGGACGCGGATTTGAAGCGGCTGGAAGACGTAGCGTGTCCGGGGGCCGGCGCATGCGGCGGGCAGTTCACTGCTAACACCATGTCCACGGTGATGGAGTTCATCGGCCTTTCTCCCATGGGAGCGAACAGCGTTCCGGCTCTCGATCCCCAAAAAGACGAAGTCGCTTACCAGTGCGGGCAAATGGTGATGGACCTGCTGAAGCGCGGAGTGAAACCGCTCGACATCCTGACGCGCAAAGCTTTCGAAAACGCCATCGCCAGCGTGGCCGCCACGGGCGGGTCAACCAACGCCGTGCTACACCTGCTGGCCATGGCGCGCGAAGCCGGCGTCCCGCTAACCCTTGAGGACTTTGACGCCATCAGTTCGCGCACGCCCATCATCGCGGATCTGAAACCCGGCGGGCGCTACGTGGCTGTCGATGTACACCGAGCGGGCGGGATTCCTCTGATCGCCAAGAAACTGCTGGCGGCCGGTTTGATCGATGGTTCGCAGATGACGCCCAGCGGCAAGACGATTGCCGAGGAAGCGGCGCGCGCCACCGAAACGCCCGGCCAGGATGTGGTAAGGCCCGTCTCGGATCCCGTCAAGAAAACCGGCGGCTTGGTCATCTTGAAAGGCAACCTGGCGCCCGAGGGCTGCGTTATCAAAGTGGCTGGCGTCGCGCGCACGTACCATCGCGGGCCGGCGCGGGTGTTTGATTGCGAAGAGGACGCCATGCGCGCCGTCACCGGCAAGAGCATCAAGGCCGGAGATGTGGTGGTGATTCGCTATGAGGGCCCGCGCGGCGGGCCGGGCATGCGCGAGATGCTGGGCGTGACCGGGGCAATCGTGGGCGAAGGCCTTGGCGAATCGGTAGCTTTGTTGACCGATGGCCGCTTCAGCGGCGGCACGCACGGCCTGATGGCGGGTCACGTGGCGCCGGAAGCGGCGCGGGGCGGGCCGATCGCCGCCGTGGCCGACGGCGACACGATCGTGTTCGACATCGAAAAGCGGCGACTCGACGTGGAACTCTCCGAGGCTGACCTCCGGAAGCGCCTCGCCAACTGGCGCCCACCCGAGCCGCGCTACAAACGAGGCGTTTTTTCCAAGTACGCCGCGCTGGTTTCTTCCGCGTCGGAAGGCGCCGTGACGTTTGTGAAGCCGTGACCGCGGGTGCCGTTCCTCTGAAGGCAGAACTTTCGGAAATGTCGTCGCCTACTTACCGCTCGCTTGCCGGACTGGAAGCGTGGAGAGGAAACGGACGATCTTCGGCCAAGCGTCGACTTGGGCTTTCGATGTGCCCTCGGGCGTCCCACCTATCCTGAGCTTCATGTTTTGCCGCGAGCCCGCTGTCGGCTCGTAGGCAATGGGCAGCCAATGGCCAACTCCCGCATAGGTGACTTGCTCATCAGGATACGGGTGCCGATTCCGCTTCAATCTCTCTACAATGAGACTGGACATCCACGAAGAAGGCCAGATCTGGTCATCGTTGCCACTCAGCAGTAGCAAGGGGCCGTGGATGCGCTCAACCTGAATCTCCGCGGGAGCCGGATCAAAATGGGCGAGGCTGTCGCGGAACATCGGAGCGAATGCGACGGGAGTCCGCGTGACAATGCTCCACACATACCTGACCGCGAAGCCGGCCCCGATATGGATCGGGACATAGGGTAGAGGCTTGCCTCCATACGTCCATGCAGGACCGCCTGGTAGTTGATTTGCGGTGGCGCCCTCCCAACGAACATGACTCGGCGACCTCGCCACAACTGCCTTAATTTCGGGAAAGATCGATGCCGCTATCAGTGCCGCCTCGGCTCCTCGAGAGACACCATAAAGGGCGATCGCTTCGGGATCCACATCGGGAACGGAGCGCATCCAGTGGATGGTCTTTCCGAAGTACTCGATGGGGATTGTTTGGAGGGTTGGTGGCAGCCTGTTCGCACCAAAATACGCCAAGGAAAAAGCGGTGAAACCACGAGCGGCCAGCATCACGGCCTCCGGCCCGCCGAGGCCGCCTTCTGAACCGCCAAGAACGATGACGCCGACGTGACGCCGGCCGTCATCGGGTTTATAAAGGACACCTATGATACCGTCGGCATTGACGGACGCTGCTTTTGCCGCGGGGACAGCGAAGTGCCGTTCCACACGAACCGATCCCACTGCGTGTTCGTCGCAAATTGCCTCGATTTCGGTAAAGATGGGCTCAAACCAACCGCCAACGGCGAAGAACGAAGGGTCTCCGTTTTTCGGTTCCATGTCCGGCTGCATCGACCAGAACAGACCCATCCCATCCACGCCTGAATACGTACCGGAGAGGGGGGCCTGCGCAGCGAGGTCGATGAAACCGTGCGGATCAGAGGTGAAGACGGCTACGCTTTGCCAGTAACGCCGGTCGTGTGCACGGGACCGAGCGCGGATCGTAATAGGGCGGCGCGGTGGCAGTCCAGAAACGGTGATGGCCAGCCGTTCATCCATCAACGGTCGCGCCGGTGTGACGGTGAAAGTGGCTTGTTGTTGCTGATCGGCACCCCATGCGATCCAACTCGGGAATCCCGATTTCGTGGACTTTGTCTTCTGGCGCAAGCCCACTGACACGGACACGAGAAGAATGACGAGAATACTTGAAGTTACGACCAACTGCGCGTTCCACCGAGACAGTCTCTTCACAGGGCTTCTCCTCTCGATGCTACGATTCCTCCCTCCGTAAAGTTCCATCAGCTCTCCGGGAAAGTAGAAGACGCGCATGGACTTGCGAGAACGACAGCCTTATTGCCCGCAATAAGTCGCCTTGTGTTTACGAGCGCCCGTGTCTCGCAAATGACACCAGTACCCGCGGCTCGCATTTTCTTGCCGCGCTGCCTGGGAGTGTGCAAAAATGCTTAGACATGGAAAGTGCAGCGGTGATTGGACGCCGGCCTTCCCATCAGGGTGGCAACCAGCGACCGAGGAGAGGAAGTGCATCCCGATCTTAAGACCGTCATCGAGCTCCAGCAGGTCGACCTGAGGGTGGCGGAGCTGACGGTGCTGATCGATTCCCTGCCCGCCCAGATTCAAACCTTGCAGTCCCAACTGGACGACTTCATTCACACTCACGAAGAGCGCAAGAAACGCCTGGCCGCCAACCAGAAAGAACGGAAGGACCAGGAAGGCGAAATCAAAGTCATCCAGGAAAAAATCACCAGGCACAAAGATCAGCTCTACCAGGTCAAGACCAACGAGCAATACCGCGCCATGCTAAAGGAGATCGGGGGTGAAGAGGCCAACATCCGCAGGATCGAGGATCAGGTCCTGGAGAAGATGATCGAAGCGGAAGACCTCCAGGAGCATGTCCAGGAAGCCGCCGCGCGGCTGGAGGGTGAGAAAGCGCGCGTAGCGGGCGAGATCAAACGGCTGCAGGGCGAGCGGCAGACGGATCTGGATGAGCGCGAGCGCTTGCAGGCGTGCCGGAAGGAACTCGAAGCCGCTCTTGACGAATCTGTCCGGAACCTGTACGAACGCCTCCGCGCAGGCCGGAACGGCATCGCGCTGGCGGTCGTGCGCGACGGCCTCTGCACCGCCTGCAACGTCTGGTTGCGGCCACAGGTCTACAATGAAATCCGCAGCAACGACGCCTTGCTGACCTGCGAGAACTGCAGCCGCATTATCTATTGCGTGGAGCCACCCGCGGAGCAGACGGAGGGCAACGGGCAGAGCGCGGGGGCGCCAGCTTGAGCAGGCTGACTCGCCCCGCCTGACGCTAAGGCTGGCAACGACTCAACCCTTGTCTCAGGATGGAATCTCATCCGGAGCGCACCTTCCCGAATGACAGAAATCGTGGCCCACATCGACGGCGCAGCACGCGGAAATCCCGGTCCGGCCGCCTATGCGGTGGTCATGGAAACCGCTCAAGGCGCGCCCGTCGCGGCTTTTGCGAAGTTCCTGGGAGAAACCACCAACAACGTCGCGGAATATCAGGGCCTGCTGGCGGCATTGGATTACGCCCTGAACCATCACTTTCTCCGTTTGAGCATCATAACGGATTCCGAGCTGATGGCTCGCCAGATTGCGGGACGCTACAAGGTTCGGAGCCCCGGCCTGAAGCCTTTGCACGAGAAGGCGCAGGCGATGATCGCGCGCCTGGAGTCCTTTTCGATCCGGCACGTCTTGCGAGAACGGAACCGCCAAGCCGACCGCCTGGCAAATCAGGCTCTGGACGATGCGGAAGCTGGCATCGCGCCGCCCGCAACCGCACCCCGCGCCGCCTCACCACGGGCTTCCAACCCCGCCCCGGCTGAACCTCTGCGCACTGCCGCGTTCTTCCAAGGGGGAGTGCTCAAGCCGCTCGCGCCGCTTCCTCTGCATGACGGCGAGGAAGTGGAACTGGAAATTCGGCGCAAGAAATAAACTGGCTAGTCCCGTGACCGCCTAAAGAAGTCCCGAACCCGTTCTGTTTACACGGCGCTTTGGTTGACTGCGACCGCTTCCGAAAAGAACCTAACCAGGCGGGCGCGGGACTAGCGAAGCGCCGCAGGGTAATGTGAAATCGACGCTGTGGGCGCCGAAGGTGTCTGCCTCCCACGTCTGAAGCTGAGCGAGGTACGGCCCGCCCGAGGCCGGGAAACGTTCCACCGGTAGGTCGCCATCGTGCGGTTCCACCAGGCTTAAAGAGTTGGTCCCCTGTACCCCCGCACTCTGGTATTATAGGGTTAATCGTGGAGGCTGCTACCGCATGAGTGACGGTACCCCCAAGCTTGGAGACCGCATTACTCGCAATCCTGAGATTTGCGGCGGGGAATCTGTCTTTAGGGACACCCGCGTACCGCTGCGCACCGTCTTGGCCAGTCTCGCGGAAGGGGATACCATCGACCAGATTCTGGCTGACTTTCCGACGTTGACTTTCGACGATGTTCGAGCAGCAATCGCGTTTGCGGCAGCCTCTGCCCAAGAGGATCTTCCTGTTCCCGCTGTCCCTCGTATCGGATGAAGATTAAACTCGACGAAAATCTTCCCGCAGGACTCGCCGGCTTGCTTGCCACGCACGACCATGACATCCAGACGGTGCCAGAAGAGAAGTTGGCCGGCGCCAAGGATCCGGCCGTGTGGGATGCGGCGCAGCGCGAGTCCCGCTTCCTGATTACTCAGGACCTCGACTTCTCCGACTTGCGACGATTCAAGCCCGGCACCCACCACGGACTGCTTCTCGTACGCCTGCGGACGCCTACGCGCCGCGCCCTGCTTGAACGAGTGCGGTTAGTCTTCGAAACCGAAGACGTCAGCTCCTGGGCGGGCTGTTTCGTCGTGGCGACCGAGCACAAGCTGCGCATTCGCAGGCCAGCGCCCCCAACTCCTTCCCCTGGGGGCAACTGAGTTCTGCATTCATTGTTCTGCATTCATTCTCATCAATCGTGCGTGGGTGCCCGCCGCCGTGGGCCATGTGTGCGGTGTGGAATTTGGACGCTCCGAGGAGGGACGTAGCGTATCGCCCTGCGGGCGGCGCATGACGCTTGGGACTTCCTGTATAATGGCCTCGGAAGGGTAGGCTGGTTTTGGTTTCCGGATTTTCGGCGGCTACCGAGCACTCCGCAGCGCTGAATCTGAGGGAGCCTTTCAAAGGGAGACTTCCATGGCACAACGAATGGTGAAGTGTGTGAAGCTGCAGAAGGAGCTTCCGGGTCTTGACGAGCCGCCCTGGATCGGCGAACTCGGCCAGCGCATTTACGATCATGTTTCCCAAGATGCTTGGAAACTGTGGCTTGATCACTTGAGGATGCTGATTAACGAATATCGCCTGGTACCCTCGACGAAGGAAGCTCAGGACTTCATCGCTCAACAAATAGAGCAGTTTTTCTTCGGAGAAGGTGCTGCGCATCCGCCGAACTACATCCCGCCCGAGTGAAAGCCCGGGTTCGCGCTGGCGTTGCGCCGGACCGAACCCGCGGGCAGTCTTCCAGCAAGCTGATCTCCTACTCGCCGCTCACGATGGAGGCGCCCAAGGTGCTCTCGCCCTGTGTGTTGATTCTTGATTTTCACCGGCCTCCTCTATAACATGCTAAGCTCTTCACGGAAGGCTGCTCGCAGTGGGCCCCCGCGGGCGCTGAGGGCGGGTGCGAATTCGCCTCAAGGCGAAAGCTTTCCGAGGCTTTTGACTTCAAGGTAAATCAAGTCTGAAGGAGCCTTATGCGATTCCTGGCATCACCAGCATTCAGGGTTCTTGGGCTGGGCGTTGGCTTGCTCATCTGCGGTTTTGCGCTGTCGGCGGCGCCCGTCTCGGATGGGGCCGCCCTCTATCAGCAGAACTGCGCGATGTGCCATGGCGCCGACGGCAAGGGGTTTGCTGCCATCAAGACTCCTGATTTCACGGATCCAAAGTGGCAAGCCTCCCGGAACGACAACGAGATTGCGGAGGTCATCAAGAACGGCAAGAAGGGCACGCCCATGCCGGCCTTCGGCGGGAAGCTAAAGGAAGCGGACATCCAGACGCTGGTGAGGTACATTCGCTCCTTTGGCAGCAGCAAGGGAAAGTAGCGGCGTACCGGCACTACAGCAAGTGCTGCTGGACGGGGCTCAGATTTTGTTGGGTGTCGGAAAAGCGGTCGACCCCGTGGGTGGGTAGCCGCGTGCATCCATCGCGGCATTTTCGCTGGCGGTTTCTGCCTGCGGCGGGCTCGTCTTACGGACGGGCAACTTTCATCTCTCCTCTGAATTTCGCTGCTTGCCAAGCTGGCGAGTTCGGGGTAGCATCAGTTTCAAATTGAATCCGGGAGGTCGGGATAAGCCTAAGAATTGGACGCTTCGTCGGAATGCATCGTAGAGCTTCGAAACGTCTGTAAGCGCTATGGGGAGCACGTTGCGCTGGAAGACTTTTCGCTCGCTGTGCGGCGGGGCGAATTCCTGACGCTTCTCGGTCCGAGCGGGAGCGGCAAGACGACGCTGCTGCGCTTGGTGGCAGGGTTCGAGTTACCCCAGGTGGGGCAAGTCCTCATCAATGCGCGCGACGCATCCGCCCTCCCTCCTTACCATCGCAACGTCAACACCGTCTTTCAACATTACGCCCTTTTCCCGCACTTGACCGTCTTCCGCAACGTTGCCTTCGGCCTGGAGCAGAAGAAGCTGCCCCAGGCGGAAATCCGCCGCCGCGTGCGAGTCATCCTGGAGATGGTGGAGTTGCCCGGCAAGGAGGATCGTTATCCTCATCAGCTGAGCGGCGGCGAGAAACAACGCGTGGCGCTGGCTCGCGCCCTGGTCCTGGAACCCGCCGTCCTGCTTCTCGACGAGCCACTCGGCGCGCTCGACCAAAAGCTGCGGCAACAAATGCAGGTGGAGTTGAAACGGCTGCGCGAGCGCCTGGGCATCACTTTCATCTTCGTCACGCACGACCAGGAAGAAGCCTTGGTGATGTCGGACCGCGTCGCGGTGATCAACCGCGGCCGCCTCGAACAAGTGGGGACGGGCGAAGAAATCTATGAACGCCCGCATACGCATTTCGTGGCGGAGTTCATGGGCGTCGAGAATTTCTTCGAGGTGAACTGCATCGCGCACACTCCTGAAGGCACGCGCTTCGAGACCGCTGCCGGGCATTCTCTGTGGGCCTGCAACTCCGCAGACCTCCCGCAGCATGCGCACGCCACGCTCGCCGTACGACCCGAGTGCGTGCGGCTGACCCGCGGTCTTCCGAGGGAAAATGGGAGCCGACTCAACGTCATGAAGGGCGAACTGGTCGAGTCGATCTACGAGGGAGGAAGACGGCGTTGGGCGGTGCGCGTTTCCAATGGCCAGCGCGTCGTCGTGCGGGAGTCCAATACCTCCCGCGAATCGCGGCCCAATGGCGAGGCACGCGGAGCGAAGGTCTACGTTTCGTGGGATGCCACCAAGAGTCTTGTCTTTCCGCGGGACGGCTCCGTGGCGCGTTGACCTGACAGGAAGAGAAATCTTCGCCCCCAGCGAGGAAACTCAGCCTCAAGAGAACAGGAAGGCGGAATTTCGCGATTGCTCATTTTCCCCGGGCACGACGGCGACAACCCCAACCCCTACCCTAATAGGAAACAAACAGCGAAAGCCCCACAGGCCTTTAGCAGGCTGCGGAAAAACGCCCCCCTGTCATCCTGAGCCCATTCGCTGTCATCCTGAGGCGAAGCCGAAGGATCTTTGTCATTTCGCTCAGGGTAAACTACGCGAAGGATCTCGCTCTGCGCATATTCATGAACATACGAGATCCTTCGTCGCCTGCGGCTCGTCAGAATGACAGCGCCTACGAGTTTTTCCGCAGCCCGTTTAGACCCTCTGCCGTTCCGGGCCGCAACAAAATCTGCAACCAACCGCGTGCGAATTCCATCTCTTAAGTGGGGCTAAACCTGATTCTCTGAGGGAGGATGCCGGATGGCGTCTCAGAACCTCCGGGTGGTGGGCCTGTCTGAGCGGAAGGCGTGTGACCGCCGGTCGTTTGTTGCCGCAATCCTGGGCTTCGTGGGCGCAGGGGTTTGGCTGGGCGGGTCGCAGCAGGTATCTGCCCGCTCCGGATCAGCTTTGGGGGAGTCGGCGGGCCGCGCGCCCGGCAAACCCTCTCCACAGTTCATCAAGCTGGTGGAGTTCGACGGCTCCGGCAAAAGGGAGGGGATTGTGACGACGGAAAAAGTACTCAAGACTGAGGCCGAGTGGAAGCAAATCCTCACTCCGGAGCAATTTGAGGTAACGCGCCGCAAGGGCACCGAGCGCGCCTTCACCGGCCAATACTGGAACCTTCACGAGAAAGGAATCTTCCGCTGCGTCTGTTGCGGCAACGCCCTCTTTAATTCCGAAACGAAATTCAATTCCGGCACCGGCTGGCCGAGTTTCTGGGAGCCGATTGCGAAACAGAACGTCCTGGTGGAATCCGACCTGAGTTACGGCATGAAACGCACGGAAGTCCAGTGTGCCAAATGCGACGCGCACCTCGGCCATCTGTTTGATGACGGTCCCCCGCCTACCCACCTCCGCTATTGCATCAATTCCGCAGCGTTGAAATTTGTGAAGAGCCCCTGAAAAGTTTCCCCAGCTTCAACTCTCCCTGACCGGGGTGTGCAGCCCTGGGCCGGCGGCATAGCACTCAGTGACCGCCAACGGATTGACCGAGGGCGTTCGTGGCGGCGAGCTGTTTCTCCACATCGGCGAGCGCACCCTCCAGCATCGCACGGTGGCGGGGATTCTGGCTGGCCTGGATTTGTTGCTGCAAGTGGGTGCGAGCGAGCAGCAAAGATTCTTTCTTGCGTACCGCCGCGGCCATTTCCGGGCTAAGGCGCTTCTTGGCAGGATTGCCCCGGTCGGACCGCGCGGATTCGATCTGCGACTCAACGGATTTGCTTTCCCAGCCTCTGGCCATATGCTTCCAGGCCAATAGACTACCCGCTTCTGCCCATTTCAGCAATCACCCCAGGGGGACAACGGCGCGGGTGCCGGACCGTGGCTGTGCGTTCAGGGAGCTTGTCAAGGTTGGCCTGGGTAATCGGTGTGAAGCTTGAGCGTCTTGCCAGGGATCACCGCGATGCGTTCCTGATAGAACGCGCGGCCGCCGGGTTTACGCAACTCGAGGGTGTGGGTACCGGCTCGGAGCGGGAACTTCTTGAGCTGGCCGGTGCGGCCCGCAAAGCCGCCATCAATATAGATCGAGTCGCCTTGGTGCTTCGTTAAGATCTTGACTTCACCAACCGCCGGGCCTGGGACGTACGCCGGTCCCCACCACGGCCCATAGCCGTACCACCAGCCAGGACCATAGAAGCCCGGGTAGAAGCCTGGACCATAGTAGATGCCGAAGGCGTGGGGGCCACCGAAAAAAACCTCGCGGGCGGACGCTGCCGGCACGAAAGTCAAGAGCGCCAAAAGGGCAATTGCTGAGCCTTTCCAAAAACGCGACATGGCTGCTGCCCTCCCTTCCATCTCCGGCCTCGGCAACTGGGCTGCCCTGACCGGTTATTATACTTAGATGCCAGAGAGGATGAACTCGCTGCTCGTTCCTAAGAGGTTGCTGAAAAACTCGCCCCCCTGTCATTCTGAGGAGCTGAAGGCGACGAAGAATCTCGTAAGTTATTGAGGGGTCGAAAAGGCAGATCCTTCGCTTCGCTCAGGATGACATGCCCGAATCGTTTTTCAGCAACATCCCAAAAGCGCAATTCGGGGCAGGCGCGGCTCTCGAGCTCCAGCTTTCTGCTTGCGGATGGCCATGTTGCGTCGGAAGTTCCCCGCGTCTCCTGCCTGGCGCAGGGGTCGCTTCAGATCCCAGCCATCCGATTCGAGGACGCGCTTACCGGAGAGTCGCAACGTACGCAGTGGGGGGGCCGCGTTACTGCCCGACGGTTTTGTTTGACATCTGGATATACGGGAAGCACTCCGGGATGTGGGTATCGTAGACGGCATGGCGGCTCATGACCCACGCCGGGTGCGGGTTCAGTTCCACGCCACCGGGTTTCAGCAATTCGAAGCGGCCGAAGAAAATTCTCCAGATGTCTCCGGCGCGCGGAGGCAGCGAACGCCCCGCCGCCAGCCACTTCATGCCTTTCCACGGGAAAGCCAGTTCCACGGCCCAGCCTTTGTCGGGCGCGGAGCTGTCGTTGATCTTGCCCTCGACGTGCACGGCTTTTTCCAAGCCCGGGAACTCCCAGTTCAAAAACGCCCAGCGCAGTCCGCGCGGATGCGTTCCCGTCCAGAACGACTTGTCCGTGCGATCGTAATCGCCGCCGAAGGTGAGCGCGTGGTTCGCTAGCCCATCGAATTCGGGGACGTCGAACACGCCGCCTTGCTTGTAGGCGTCTCGCCAGATGAAGAAGACCTGGTAGGTCGTCCCGAGCGCGTTGACCTCAAACTCCGAGTAGGCGTCGCCGCCGTCGATGAAGACCTCGGCGTCATTCTCCTGGAAAATCAGCGAGCCGTTCCTGGTCAGGTGGGCTTCTACATACGGCTCTTCGAGCCACAACCCGACGTAAAGGTTTTGGTCGTCCCACAAGACCGCGGCGCGTGTGTCGTAGAAGCCCGGCGTGCCTGTGACCATGTCCACAAAGCGCGGAGACTTCTCGGCCATCTGCCAGGAGGGCTCGTCCAGCCGGCCGTCTATGGTGATCGGCCCCGCCGCCCGGCGCGCAACGTAATGGGCAATGTCCGGCGCGGAACATCCATAGCTGCCCGTGCCGGCCTGCTGCAAGTCGCGCGCACCGTTCCCCGGCTGCCCGGCGCCGGCGGCGCTGAGGGGCGAAACACATAGAACAATGACGAGAACCAGCTTCCAGAAGTTCTTCATAGCGGGATTCCTCCGTTCACGGCGCGCTTACGAGGATATCGGAGGCAGTTCAGCGCGAGTCGTCATTGGCCCACGCTTTCCTGCCGCGCGCGAGGATGGCTGGGCATTCTATCGGAGCGTGACAGGCATTACAATCAGCACTGCCTGGTGCCACTCGATTGCCCTCAGGGACTGACTCCGAGTGGTCCGGCTGCCGCGACGCTTGCCTTGTTAACCGGGCGGGTGTATACAACCACATTGGTAATGCTTCAGTATAGTGTGCGCGCTACTCAGCTTTCTCGACCGTTCTAGGACCGCACACCATGAAAGCCGCGATGGATGCCCCGCCCTCCCACGCCGAGTTGACGCATTTTCAGCCCCTGAAGCCGATGGCTCTGCTTGTTCTGTGGCTCGCCGTATTTGGACCGCTGCCCGGGCTGGCGCAGCCGGCGCGAATCTTCTTTGGGGATTCCACGCATCCGGTCGTGAGCGGTGAGGCATGGCTGGTCGCGAACCGGTGGGGATTCAGTCAGGGCGTCCTGGTTGCGACGATTCGTGAAGGAAAGCTCGAAGCCCGCGAGGCCGTCCAGTTTCCGCAGTATTGGGAGCAGGCCTTCGATTACCAACTCCTGTTGGCGGTCGCTGAGCAACCTGTCGGACCGCCGAAGTCGTCGGTCGAGGATTTTGCCTTTAGCACGGTTGACGTACCAGAGTATTTGAGGCGTTTCTCGACCGTTTATCTTTCCCCTGCGTTTGCGGCAGGGAACCTCGGCAAGGACTGGCCGACAGCCCTTCGGCAAATTGGTCACCTCACCGATGGTGAGGTGGTCCTGCCACGCCCTGCGCGACGCACGATTCGATTACTTTACCCCGACGGCAAACCTCTGGCCGGCGCCTGGGTGCACGTCTTCCTCTTCGGGTCAAGTCACAACCACTGTGGTGTAGAGGTCGGAATAAGGCTGGGAGGCTTCACGACTAACGCCGAGGGTGAGATCTCCGTCCTCGCCCCCAACTCATCGCTTGCGCTGTGGATACGATATTTCGAACAAAAAGCTGTTGGTCCGGCGGGGACAGCATTCGTGCTAAAGGACGATGTGATCATCGGCGGCGACCCGGTCACCACCGTTGAACGGCTCTGGGCTTTGCCAGAACATGACTACGTCCTCCACCTACGAACGGCAGGGAATCAGCCCATCGCTAACGCGCACCTCACTGCCTGTATGAATTTCGACGGCTGCGGGGCTGGCTGCGGACCGATCGGCGCTCCAGAGTCCGACGCGTCGGGCGCCGTTCGCTTCCGGGACGAAGACCTGCGCAAGATGAGGAGTCTCACCGTTGTCAGCGAAGACGGAAAAGAAAGGAACCTGACCGACTCAGAGATGCGCGAGTTGCTGACAACCTACCAGCTCAACCTGCGGTGGGATTGAGTGAGTAGCGGCGGCGCGCGCTTATTGCTTCGAGTTCTTAATTGCAGATCGTGCTCCCTGTAGCCCCACCATTACGCCGTGGCTAGCCGCGCCCACCGGTCCGCCCGGCGCGACGCCGGACTCTAAGTCGGTGGCGTGCCAGAGGGCTTGCATCTGCGCCCGAATCTGGGTTAAATGGAGCCCACAGGCGCTCTTCCCCCCGACGGACGTCGCATTGCCTGAAGGGAGCCTCACCTTACGGAGGAGGATGACGACCATGACGACTAAACCCAAGATTTCCCGCCGCCGGTTTATACAGGCTGCTGGCGCGGCTTCGGCGGGGCTGGCTCTGGGACCCTATTGGGGGTTCGGCAAGATCGAGGTGGCCAAGCCCATGCGGCGCGACATGGGCCGGATGCATTTTGAGGCGACCACGCTGAGCCTGGGTGGGCAAGCCTCTCTGCAATGGACTCCGGCAGACGTTGATCCGGTCAAAATCATTCTGAAGGCCTTTGATGTGGGTATCAACTACTTCGATACCTCCAACGCCTACGGCCCCAGCCAGACGAATTTCGGGAAAGCGTTTCGCGAGCTCAAGTTGATTCCCGGCGAAGCCGGGTACGACGAATCCCGCCGGCGCGGGATTTTCCTGACCAGCAAGACGATGCTGCGTTGGGGAAAAGGCGGCTCGACGAAGGAGGACGTGAGGAGCTATTCCGACGGCCCGGCAGGCTCTCACGCCATCGATGACGTGAAGCGGACCCTGACGCAAATCTTCGGTGACGGGAAGGGGTCCTATCCTCCCGGCGCTTATCTGGATATGGTTCTTTCCCACAATCTGACCACCCTGGGGGAAGTCGAGGCGGTCTACGAGGGCTTGGACAAGCCGGATCCTGGCGCCGCAAACATCGGGACGCTGGCCGCGCTCCTGGATTACCGCGACGGCACCAACCGCACGGGACTCAATCCCAAGGAAGAAAAACTGATTCGCCACCTGGGATTTTCCGGACATCATTCTCCCCCCGTGATGATCGAAATGCTTCAACGGGACGAGCGCAACATTTTCGACGGCATGCTGGTGGCCATCAACGCCAACGACCGTTTGAACTTCAACATGCAGCACAACGTCATTCCCATCGCGGCGGCGAAGGGCATGGGCATCATTGGCATGAAGGTGTTCGCGGATGGCGCCATGTACACGAAGGAAGCCGTCTGGTCGCGCAAACCCGAACACGTGGTCCGGACGGTGGGCAGCGACACGCTGCCCAGCCGGCAGTTGGTGGAATACACGCTGTCGACACCGGGGATTGGTACGGTCATCATCGGCACGGGGCAAATCGCTGAGGATTCCAAAGCTTGCCAACTGCAGCAGAACCTCTCCGCGGCGCAAATCGCTCCCAAGGGGCTCAGCGCCGCCGACCGGCGGGCCATCGAGAAATTGACCGGCGCGGTGAAGGACGGCAAGACGAACTGGTTCCAACTGCCTAAACAGGACCTGACGGCTCCGCGGGAAGCCAAAGTGGAGCAGGAAGTGCGCGAAGGCAAACGCCTGGTCCACCTGAGGTGGCAGACGGCATTTGCCGGCGACGAGCCCATCGTACGCTACGAGGTCTGGCGGGACCAGCAGAAGGTCAACCAGGTGGCCCACAAGCCACAGACCAGCAAGAAGCCGTTTGAATTTGCCGACGCCGTCCGCGATAAGGCCGCTCACACTTATCAAATCGCCACGATCGATGCGGCCGGGCGCAAGGCCCTGACGCAAGAACTACAGGTCCCCACCGTGGCGTAGCAGGCCGGTGGCGCCGCCAAGTCTTTGCGAGCATGTAAGGCGGGACCTCCCGTCCCGCCCTGCGGGAGGACCACGCGCTACGCAATTCTGGGAATCGCGTAGAGATTCTCAACCTGCAGGCTAGGGATGGCAAAGCCAAACCCTATCAGGTGAAGCAGGTTCGTTATGTTGTCCTGAAGTACAAGCTGGGAGGGGCGCCTGATGCCTAAGTATGAAGTCATCATTTACTGGAGCGCGGAGGACAAGGCCTTTGTCGCCGAAGTTCCGGAATTGTCCGGGTGCGCTGCGGACGGCGAGACCTACCAAGAAGCCCTTGCCAACGTGGAAGTCATCATCCAAGAGTGGATCGATACTGCGAAACAATTGCGCCGCCCCGTTCCGAAACCCAAGGGACGCTTGGTGTACGCCTGAAGGGCCAAGTCCCCCGCGTCCCGACAATTCATAATTCCGCCAGTCCCCAGCGCCCAGCCCCTAACGCACTCTGCCCCCGTGGTACAATGCGCGTAACTTGCCAGAGCGGCTCCTGCCTTCGGGAGGTGCAAATGAGATTCCCGCCGCTTGTGATTCTCTTCTTGATCGCGCTGACGTTAACTCTTGCTCCCACCAACTGGGCGCAGCAGAAGCCTTTGACCCAGGATCAAGTGCAAGGCTTGGAGCGGTCCGGGTTGGGCGATGACACGGGAGCCAAGGCTATCGAGCAGCGCGGGATTGATTTCGCGCCGGCGGAGGATTTTCTCCAAACCCTCAAGGCCGCAGGCGCGAGCGAGGCATTTCTTAAGGCGCTGCGCGCGACGAAGCACCCAGAGCCCGCGAGTGCGAAGAAGCCGCTCCATCAGGTTCAGATTCTGGCCTTGGTGGCGGGTGACGTACCGAGCCACCGCGTGGCGATGCTGGTGAAAGAGCGCGGCATCGACTTCGAGCCGCAGCAAGATTATCTCGAGGAAGTGCGTCTGGGCGGCGGTGACGACGAATTAATCAACGCGCTGAAAAGCGCCAAGGTGACGAAGCCCGCGACCGTTGATCCGGCGGCGCAGGCTCGGCAGGCTGAGGTGCGGCAACACGCGGCGCGCGGGGCGGAACTCAAACAGAAAAAGCAGTATGCGGAGGCTGAGCAGGAATACCGCGCGGCCTTGCTGCTTGACTCTCAAAACGCCAACCTTTACGTGAGCCTGGCCTATGTCCTGCGTCAGCAGAAGAAGTGGGACGATGCTGCGACGGCCGACCGCGAAGCGCTGCACCTAAATCCGAAGAACGACGACGCACACCTCAGTCTCGGCATCGCGCTCGGGGGAAAGGGCGACTGGGATGGCGCGATCGCTGAGTATCGCGAAGCGTTGCGCTTGAACCCCAATAATCACCTGGCGCATGCGAACCTCGGCGCTGCGCTTGGAAGCAAGGGCGACTGGGATGGTGCGATCGCGGAATGCCGTGAAGCGCTGCGCCTCAACCCCAATAATGACATAGCGCACTTCGGCCTCGGCAATGCGCTGGGACACAAGGGCGACTCGAATGGAGAGATCGCGGAGTATCGCGAGGCGCTGCGCCGCAACCCCAATAATGACGCGGCACACCACAATCTCGGCTGGGCGCTGGGGAGCAAGGGCGATTGGGGTGGAGCGATCCCGGAATTCCGCGAGGCGCTGCGCCTGCACGCCAATGACGACGATTCGCGCGTCGGCCTCGGTGTCGCGCTCGGACACAAGGGCGACACGGACGGCGCGATCGCGGAATACCGTGAGGCGCTGCGCTTGAACCCCAAGGACGACATTGCGCACGTCAACCTCGGCATCGCGATCGGAGACAAGGGCGACCTGGACGGCGCGATCAAGGAATATCGCGAGGCGCTGCGCCTGAACCCCAAGAGTGACTCGGCGCACGACTTCCTCGGCTTCGCATTGGAGGCGAAAGGCGACTGGCGGGGTGCTCTGGAGGAATTCCGCGCGGCCTACATGCTTGACCCCAAGAACGCCGCCCATAAGCAGAATTACGAGCGCCTGGTGCAGCAGGTGAATCGATGATAAGCGGGGGATGCGCTTCGGGAGGTTCAGTTGGGCCGGTTGGCTTTCGGGCGGGACCCACTGTGCAGCGTGCCCCCTGGGGAACCATCCGCCCCATGGCGGAGATTGACGCGGCCATCCCCAAATGGCCGATTCGGGGAGAAAGGACCGCTGACAAGTCTTATGAGCACCATGCGCATTGACCTCTTAGACTGGGAAGCTACCCAGTTCGATTTGGACCTCAATGAAGTGATAGTTCCAATCCATGAGGCTGCCGTGACGAGCCTTCAAGCAGTCCATTACGATGGGGAACGTGCGGCCCAGGAGGCGATCCGTGAAGCGGACGCGGCAGGAAATGAGGGCGAGTCGCAGCTAGAGTGGGACTTGGCCAAAGTCGAAATAGGAAGAGCGAAAGAACGAGAGCGGGTTATCGGCTGGCTTGCGCTCGTACATTTGGCGATTGTTTTGGAGCTGAAACTCAATAACTTATACGACTTCCTGGAGAGAATCTCCTTGGAACAAGGCAGGCGTGCGACAGCATTGCGCGGAAACCGGCGCACTAGGAGCGAGAAAAACTGGCTCCGCAAGCTTTCGGACAAATACCACCTATATGGGGTGCATCTGGAGAGCCACCCGAAATTCAGCTTCATAGATGAGCTGGTGTTTGCTTGCAATGCCGTCAAGCACAGCGCTGGGAAGCCGGGAGGAAACTACCGCAGGGCTTACCCTGATTGGAGGTTCGTCGACGGGGAACTTGTTGTCTTTTCAAACAGGGATTTCAAGGACTCAGTTGACTCGCTTAGGGAATTCGTAGAGTGGGTGGTGCGCGAGCTTAAACATCGGCGCGATGGCCAGATACCCGTCGGCCCACTACAGCGACCTAGGCCAAGCCTCCGCGATTGAATCGCCACCGAACACTCAAAAGAGTGGGTCGTCGGCAGCTCTGCTGGGTACTACAGGAACGGAACTACTGAAGCAGCTCAATGCCTTCGATTGCGAGTCGGTTTCGACGGCGGACAGATGCAAGCACCCTTACGACGACTTGCTTAAGAAGACGCTCCGTGGGGAGCGGTCCGAACTTCCGGCGCCACCGGTCATCTATTGGTTCCACGCAACCCGAGTTGCGCCGGACACGAGGTTCGAGGATGGCATCCAGCCGCTCTCCCAAGTTCTTGACCGGGTGTGGGCCTTTCTCGGCTGTCTGGCTTCAGCGTGGTCGACGCCGACCGAGTGGCTCGCGTTCAGAAACGGGATGCGTGGGCAGTTCGCCGACCAGTACGCGCGTAAGGTCGCATCGCGGTTCAATCAAGGCCCGTTTGCATTTTTGGTGCGCGACGCATTGCTTCTTCGCGATCAGATGGGGGCGAACCACGACTTTCTTGGCATTCCCGAGATTGTCGAAGACATATGCCTTTGTTACGAGATGATGTTCGGGCACTGTCTGCGCGCACGATTTAGTGAGGCTACTAAGCCGTGCATCGTCAAGTTCAAGTCGACAGGTCCGCGGCCAGATGCGCTAGCTGCTGCATTGATGTACGTGCACAGAAAAGCGAAGGGGCAGGAGCTAGAACGGAGCTGCAATACTTGTTACTCAGGAGAGGGCGTGGCCGTTCCTCCTGGCGACATCGTTCAGGTTGAATGGCCAGAGGTCGAGGCCTAACAACGGACTCGACCCCGTGGCGGCCGTTCGCGGGTAGCGGGTAGCGACGGTCACTGCTCTTGTGACCGTGGGCTTTTCCTTCGATGACGAACCCACGGTCAATTCCAAAGACGAATCGACCGTGGCCACGTCTGGGTCATAGGAGCTCAGGTGCCGTTCGCTGGCTGGCGCCCCGACGCGTCGGGGCGATTTCCCGAAGGGACTTGTGGGAGCTGACGGCTCACCTCAGTAGCGCTGACCTTTAGGTCAGCAGGTCGGGCACCCGCGGAAAATGCCGACCTGAAGGTCGGCGCTACGCTTGTTTGTAGCTTCCCACTTTGCGCAACTCGATCACCAAGCGTAAGGCGTCGTTGACGGCTCTTTCACTGCGAAAGGCCTTGCGGACATCGGGGTCCAAGAGAACGAGATTTGTACCCGCGTGGTAGCGCTTCGCGTACTTGCCGCGTACCCCTCCCTTGAGCAATTGGCCGAGATCATATTCGGGGCGTAACTCGTCGTTCATCCTATTCTTGCGTGTTTTCATAGGCTCTTTTTTCTCTTGCGGTCAGGGTTCGAGCACTGATGATCCGAATCCGGTCACCCCGCTCGGCGTGAGCGACCATCAGCAACCGCCCCGAGTTCGACAACCCAACCGTGATGTAGCGATGCTCGCCGGCGGAGTGGGCGGGGTCAGCGGCTGTGGTGCCGAGGAAATCGCCAAACACGGTAGCGGCCTCATTGAATGAAACCTTGTGCTTGCGCAGATTCCCGGCGGCTTTGCTCGCATCCCACTCAAACTCCACACATCTATTGTAGCGAATTCACCCTGCTTTTGCAGAATTCTCACGACCGACCCCAACCATAATCTTGTGGGTGGCGCGTCCCGGCATGCCGGGACAGGTACATCGCGCTTCTTGCGGTGTGTGCGGGCTGTAGCCACCGCGTGTTCCCTATGCCGTGGCCTTTTCTCGGGTTCAAGAACCCTCGACTGATTCCGACCACGAATTAATGGTGGCTACCAACTCGACTCGTCAGATCCAAGTCCTCGCTCTCAGGATCTCTCGACCCACTGGCAGGACCAAAACCGTCTCATCACGGCGTTCCGCGCCTCACAGGCTGCGGGAAAACGCTCCCCAGATGTCATCCTGAGCCCATTCGCTGTCATCCTGAGGCGAAGCCGAAGGATCTTTGTCATTTCGCTCAGGGTAAACTCCGCGAAGGATCTCGCTCTGCGCATTTTCATGGAAATACGAGATTCTTCGTCGCCTGCGGCTCCTCAGAATGACAGTCCCGAAGGGTTTTTCCGCATCCTGCTCAGCCCCTACTCCACCAAACGTCGCAGGGTCAGGAACTTGAGTTTCTGTTGCGCCTCGGTGGTGGCCATGGGGGAATAGTAATAGAAGAAATCTGCTTCCACCTGGGTGCGGGTGCCCTGGGGGACCTGGAAAGTGAAAGTCTCTTTGCGGGTCTCGCCGGGAGCGATGCGCGTATCGGAGACCACTTGCGCGCCCTTGAGGAAGGCCCGCGGCTCGAGCTTGATGACGGCGCCTTTCTGGTCGGCCACGGTGCGGCGGAAGACGCGGCGCTCGCTCCAGTGTCCGCCGCCATACGGATCGGCACGGAGTTCCAGGATGAGCTGCCGCATGGGAGAGCCCGTGGGGACGGAGTGCCCCGCGCCCCGGTTCGCGACCTCCACGACGACCTGGAGCCGGCCGCCCTCGTGCGTGGCGGAAAGCTGCGCGTGAAGGGCTTTCTCCAACTGCTGCATGGAGTGGCTGCCGGGAATCTGATGGAGATTGATGCCGGCTTCGGCGGTCCGTTGGACGCGCGGGTCCACCACGTTTCCTTCCACTCGGTACATGTGGCACGACTGGCAGCTCTGATTCTTCCCGGGGTACGGGCTCTTGCTCCACTCAGAGTAGGTGGTCAGAACCGGAAACCCCAGCGAGTTGCGGTATTCATGGCAAACAACGCAGATCAGCGAAGAGGTATGCACGGCCGAGTAAGCCGTCCCGTGCGCGGGCGAGTTCACATCCTTCCAGGGGCCGCTCTTGACGAGCGAATAGTCGACCGTGGCTTTGGGGTTCGGTCCGGTAAGCGTTACCTCCCGAATGGAATGGCAATAATCGCAGGTGATACCTTCCCAGCTCACCTTACGAACCAGTGCCAGGTCTCCGGTCTGTACGGCAATCGGTGAGTGGCAACTGAGGCAGGTCTTGCGCGCCGACGCGCCATAATCCGTCTCCGCCAGCTTCATGGCATCCTGAAAGAGCCGGCTTTCGACGGCCTGGGAATGCGCTGACTGCTTCCAGCCCTCCTCGATCGCGCGGTGGCAGTCGCCGCAAAACTCCGCGCTGCTGGGGACGGGAAGCTCCGCAGACCAACCCAGAGAAGTGGCGAGCAATAAGACCCCAAGTAGGTAACGCCCCATAGACACGAGCCACCTCCTGCGAGTTTCAGGGGGACTTCGCGCCGGATTCGGACCGTCTTCGGGTCAAAGCGAGCCCCTGCGTAAGGCGGATTTTACAACAACCGTCCGCGCAAGCAACTTCTTTCCCGGCCAGTCCCGCCGTTTTGTCCCTGTAACCGGTGGGAACTTGAGACAGGCTCATCATGGCTGTCGGCGAAAGAGAAAGTCGTCACCCCCAAGCACGGGTGGGCTGAGACGGCCGAAGGCGCGGACCTGCCCTGCCTGCGGTAGGCAGGCTGCGCAAGCAGGCCCGCGTGTCCGCCCGATCATTGCTCCCTGGCGCGGGAGGGCGAGATTATGCAGAAAGCGCGTGGGCCGGCGGACGTCGGGGTGGTTTATTGGGTTTGCCGGGCGGCTGGGATCCGAATTCGTGCCTTCAGGGAATTCAGCCCTAAGCTGCAGGCCGTTCGGTTTCTGAGCGAGATTCCGGTGGGGGCGTCCCCAGGAGTCGGCGCAGCGCTGTGTAGAGCTGGTCAAAGTCCGCGGGCTTAGGAAGGAATTCATCCGCACCGGAGCTCATGACCTTGGACTTTTCCTCGGGGCTGATACTCCCAGTCACGACCACGACCGGGATATGGGCGGTCTTGGCCATCATCCGGAGGCTCTTCAGAAACTCATGGCCACCGGCGGGCATGTTGGTGTCCATGATGATGGCATCAGGCTGGGACAGGACCGTGGTCATCCAAGCGTGCGTGGCATCATAGGCGGTAACGACCTCTATTCCTTTCGCTGTCAGGCGGCTGGCGACCAGGCGGACGTACGCCGGGTCGTCGTCAGCAATCAGGATCTTCATGCACCAGTTTCCGGTGCCGGAGATGCCGCCGGACCTTAGAAGGCGCGCGACCCCTCCGGCAGAATGATTTGGGAGTCTGTGTGAAAACCTCGGGTTTCGTGTTTACGAGAACGGAGATTCAATCACTCGCCTCATGGAAAAGGCCAAAAAAGCCCAGTGTTCGCACAGACTCTTGGGCCTTGGTCGCTGTGTCCGTCAGGCAGCGCGGTTTCCTAGAGGAATCTCACCCGCGTCACGGGCTTTTGGTCTCCCGCGCTCCGGCCACCCACAAATCAACGCCTGGGAGCGCGAGCGATGCTCCCATATAGGTTATCGACGGTTCGACCGCCGCTCTTTAGGGTTTTGATGAAATGCGTTCCGAGCCTGGCAGCCTGAGCCCTTCGGGAAGGATCCTCAGGGTGAACGCTGCGAAGGATTTCCGCCTTCCCCTGCTGTCACCCTGATCCCGCCTCGCGGGAGGAGGATCGGTGCATTTCGCTCGCCCAGTGGAAAAGACCTTCTTCTGTTCACTGCTGGGATGCTTCGGTTGCGGAGTCTGCCGTGAGTCGCCGCGCGGAGTCTACCCTGAGTGAAACGAACGGGCTCAGGGCGATTTGATGAGGAGCGAATCGGCTCCTCCCGAATGACAGCCGGAGGGAGTCTTTCAGTACGAGCTACAGACCTCTGAAATGCGCGGCCTGCGCTACTACTCCGCGCGAACCCAGCGTATACTCACGCTACCATGAGCGACTTCAGTGAAGAAGAGTCAAACGTCGCGCGGCACTACAACGAGGCGTTTTTCGATGACGAACTCGCACGGCTGCCGCAGGAAAGTCCCGTGGAACTGGCCGTCACGCGGCGCTGGCTCAGACGCGTGGCAAAGACAGCGGACGTCGCCGCTGAGATTGGTGTGGGCGGCGGCCACTACACGGAGTTTCTCGCCCGTCTGGGTTGTGGCCTGCACCTCGTGGACGTCTCCGAGCGCCTGCTCGACGCGGCGGTCGAAAAGCTGCGCCGGGCCGGCCTTGAAGACCGCATCGCGAGCCGCCTTCACGCCTCCGGCGCGAGGCTCGAGAGTTTGCCCTCCGGGAGCGTTGACCTGGTGCTCCTGATGGGACCTCTCTACCACTTGCGTTCGCTCGCAGAACGCCAGCGCAGCGTGCAGGAGTCGGCCCGAATTCTGAAACGGGGGGGCACGCTTTTCGCCGCGGGCATCAATCGCCTGTCGTACCTGCGCGACCTGTTTCGAATGAACCCGTCGCTCGTTTCGGAGCGCGTGGCTTTCCACCAGCAATATCTGCGAGACGGCAACCTGGATCCTGAGCATGCGCCTCCCATTGGCCACGCGCATATGACCACCGCCACGGAGTTCGTAACCCTGTTCGAGGGCAAATTCGAAGAGGTGGTGTTTCTGGGCGTCGAGTCATTCACCACGCCGTGGCAGAAGATCTTCAGCGACCTTCCCGCGTCGGAAGCGGAACTGTGGTTGGATCTCGTGGAAGAGACCGGCCAAACTCCGGAGGGCCTCGGCCAGTCGGACCATTTCCTCTTCGTTGGCCGGAAACTATGAAACCGCCTCAATATCATAGGGAGTTGACATGGCAACCTTAGGCCTGATCGAACACAAAGACGCCAGTCCGGAGGTTCGGGCCGTTTATGACGACATCATGGCAACGCGCCAGACGGACCGCGTCAACAACTTCTGGAAGGCGATTGCCCACGATCCTGCCACGCTGCGCCGCACCTGGGAAAGCGTGAAGCAGATCATGGGCGCTGGCGCACTCGACCCGCTCATCAAGGAGATGATTTACGTGGCCGTGAGTGTGACCAACCAGTGCGCGTACTGCATCGCCTCACACACCGCCGCGGCCCGCAAGGCCGGCATGACGGATTCCATGTTGGCAGAATTGCTGGCAGTGGTAGGAATGGCCAACCAAACCAATCGGCTCGCGAGCGGCTACCAAGTGGAGATCGACGAACAGTTCAAAACCTAGTGCCGAAGCGATGGGCAAGCCGCCACGCTAGCCCCTAACCCACCGCGGCGGTCTTAGCCCGCCCTGCGGTCGGCGCGTGTCTTATCACTTGGCTTTAGACCCTAAACCTCCGGCATGGTCTTGCCCCTTGCCTTACTCGCGAAACAGGTGTATACAGCCGTCTAGTCAGAGCCCTGGTCAAGAACGCCAGTTGCGAGGTGCACACGTCAAGCGCTTTTCTGGTTGTGCGGCCGACCGAGCAGATCAGAAAAGCGCGATGCCTTCCCAATCGGCAAGCGCAGGGGGAAAACGCGTAGGCACTTCGGGCCAGCGGGAAATCCCAAACGACAATTGCAGTCTAACCCCGCGAATCTGACCGTGGTCTGAACTGAGAGGGAGGAGTTGCCATGAGTGCACTTTCCAAACACCGATCGGCCCCAATCCTTGTTTGCTTTTCCATGCTCGCCAGCCTAGCCCTGCTGACGGCAGTCCCGGCGTATGCGCAGTTTGAGGAGAGAGGAGCTGCTGCCGCGGCGATAGGCGTGATGATGGTGGTGTTTCTGCTGTTCTTCGCGGTGTTTTATGTCTACTTCGCGCTGGCGCTTCAGACCATCGCCAAGAAAACCAACACGGAGAACGCCTGGCTGGCCTGGATCCCCATCGTCAACATCATCCTGATGTTGAACGTCGCCAAGAAGCCGCTCTGGTGGATTATCCTTTGTCTGATCCCCCTTGTGAACATCGTAATCATGATCATTGTCTGGATGGCCATTGCGGAAGCGCGGGGCAAGCCGAACTGGTGGGGAATCTTGATGATCGTGCCCCTCGTCAACTTTATCGTGCCCGGCTATTTGGCCTGGTCGGATTAGACGTAGCGCAACAGCTTGAAACGCGGTAGACGCGGGTGGTGGCCTCTCTCAACGAGGCGGAATGGGAGGCCAAAGCTTGGTGTGTGCGTAAGGCGCCGGCGCCTACCGTGCTCGGCAGCAGGGCAGCGTGCTTCTTCGCCTGCGCGGCACTTGTGGTTGCGCCGGGCTGAAGGCCGCGGACTTGCTGAGCATGTCGGCCCTTTGGGATACGTTGCGCGCTCGCCGCGTGAGGCCTCATGCTGCGACCCGGCCGAGTTGAACCAATCCAACCATCCATGGATTGGAGACTAGCTGAAACAAAACCCAAATTTCACGAATCACATCGTCTTCAATGCGCACGTCCAGCTCGCCATCGAGTTGGCCTTCCGGCGACAGCACGCGGCCACCCTTGATGAGTTTTGAAGCCATCGCGTTCCCCTGCACTTCGAGGGCAGCGAAGCATAACACCGGAAAAGCATCTGGGCATCGTCACTCGATCACCCGATCACCAGATCAGTTCATTGGGCCATCGGGCGCGCCTGGGTCTCCCGATCACCCGATTCTTCAACCTTCAACTTTCGACTGCCCGCACCCCAGCGAATTTCTCCTGAACCGCCAACTCCACCCGGTGTACCATACCTCACGCCCGGGCCGCGTCCTGGCCATCCCTTTGCCCGCCAAGGCGGACTGAACATCAGGCGTGGGGAAATCCCGGCAATCCAGAATTACGCCGGCTGCTGGAAGGGGAAAAGCGGCAGGAGGCAGTCTTTCACCGGCTGGTAGGTTTTGCGGTGTTCGGGGCAGGGGCCGAAGCGGGTGAGCGCGGCAAGATGCTCAGGGGTGCCGTAGCCCTTGTTCTTGGCGAGGCCGTATTGGGGATAAACGCCGTCGAGCTCCACCAAGTGCTGGTCGCGCGCCACCTTGGCGAGAATCGACGCTGCGGCGATGGAAACCGAGCGCGCGTCGCCGTGAACGATGGCGCGGTGGGGAATGTGATAGGCCCCCGCGGCGCCTTTCCGCAGCGGCATGGCGTCCGTGAGGATGAAATCCGGCGCGGGCTGAAGCGCCCCGAGCGCCCGCAGCATCGCCTGGCGCGAGGCTTCGTAAACATTCAGCGCATCCACTTCCTCGGCGGAGACCGCCACAACCTCCCAGGCCAGGGCTTTCAAGCGAATCTCCTCTGCCAGCGACTCGCGCTCGCGGGGTGTGAGCTTCTTGGAATCATCGACGCCGGGGATGGATCTCGCGGGGTCAAGGATGACCGCGGCGGCGTAAAGCGGGCCGAGCAGAGCACCGCGCCCGGCTTCGTCACAGCCGGCAACTAAGCGCCAGCCCTGGCGCTGCGCCAGAGCTTCGAGGCGGCGCGTGCAGCGAAGTTGGCTCGGGTCGAGGGAACGCGGCATGGAGGTCGGGGTTAGTTTTATCCCCGCGCGCGGTCGAAGGCAAGAGGGAATTGCAGGGACCGGTGAAAAGAAGTTGAAAGTTGAGAGTTGAAAGGGAACAGTTCTCGCTTTCAGCTATCGACCGCGCTCACCAACAGGTCCCTCCGCGATCCCGCAGACCCCAAAGTTCAGGGGGCTCGTCCCCCGGACCCTCAGGACTGCGACTGCGGTTTCCGCAGGAACGGCGCGGTTCCGATAAGGAGCGCGATCGAGGGGAGCAGTACCCAACTCACGACGTAGGTCACGAACGCGCCCAAACGAAGGGTGAGTGGAACGTGTCTGTCAAGGACCAGAGAAAGAAGTAGGATGATGAGGAAGATACCCAGCCAAATGATCGCTGGAGCCAACGCAGCGACCAATCGATGTGGGACTCCTCCCCCGGCACGCTGCGACCAGAATGCGGCTCCCGCGCCGATGAAGGGTAGCGCGATGAGCCAGGGGACGTAGAACGTGAAAAAGGGACCCATACTCATTCCTCTGCTCAACCAATAGAAGTGGGGAAGAAAGCCGGCAAAATGGAGAACGGGCAACAGAGCATTCGTGAGGGTGAGTGTACACAACGCGGGTAGCCACAGAACCTTGGTGCGTTGATTCATGGTCGCCTCCTCAGTTTCCGCTAAGATGATTTCACTGCGCAGTGCAGGCCAGTCGGAAACGGAATGGAGCGCCGCTCGGAGGGCTTCTTTCCTCGCAACGCCGCATGCTTCGAGTTCCCGGGCACAGTCTTCCAGATGATCGGCGAGTTCGCGGAGAATCTCTTCTTCCCGGCGAGGCCCCAACCCCAGCTCGCCCAAGCGCTTTTTGACGAGCCCCCGGTTATCCCGCATTTGCGACTCCAGCGATGCGGTGAAGTGCTCGGAAGAACAAGCCCCATTCCTCGCGCAGCGGCGCCAGTTGCTTCTTCCCGGCTCGTGTCAAATGGTAGTAGCGGCGCTTGCGCCCGCTCTTGGCCTCCTCCCACTTTCCCTTTACCCACCCGCGCTTTTCCAGGCGATAAAGCAGCGGATAGAGCGAAGCCAAGTTGAATTGGAGGATGCCGCCGGTTTGCTGTGCGATGCGCTTGGAGATCTCGTAACCGTGCGAGGGCTGTTGGTTCAAAAGCGCGAGAATGGCGAGCTCGGCACTGCCGCGCTTGATTTGGGCGTCGATTCTGACCACTGCGACTCCTATAGGTAAGAATCCTATATATTAGACCCCGCTTTGTCAAGAGAAACTTTTGACCCGGGTTGCTAGAGGCGGCGCAGGCTGCACGCATGCGTCACCCGCATCCAGGACTAACCTCTCGCGCGTCCGCGGCAATTTTGGGTTTCCGATTTTGGATGGGCGCAGCAGGGAAGCGGCGGGGAGAGTAGACGGACGAACTGACCCCTCACCCGCCCGCCGCCAGGGCGGGCACCTCTCCCCAAGGGAGAGGGCTGGCAGTCTCCTGTTGGAGCTTAGGTGCGCTACGCTTCCTGCTCGGTTTGCGCGGCGCGCAGGCGGGCGGCCTTGCCGCGCAGCTTACGCAGGTAATAGAGCTTGGCACGGCGCACGCGGCTGGGGCGCACGACTTCAATCTTGTCGATCACGGGCGAGTGCAGGGGGAAGATGCGCTCCACGCCGTGGCCGAAGGAAATCTTGCGGACCCTAAACGTGGAGTGATTGCGAGCGCGCCGCAGGCCGATGACGGTGCCTTCGAAGACCTGGATTCTTTCCTTGTCGCCTTCCTTGATCTTGACGTGCACCCGCACCGTGTCGCCGGAGCGAAACGCCGGGATTTCCTTCTTCATCTGCGACTGTTCAACTTTTTCGAGCGCATTCATGTTTTGGTTCTCCCAAACTTTCGAGCGCAACTAAGGGGCAGGATTTTACCCTTGCCGTCCCGGCCTCGAAACAAAGAGTTAAAAGCTTCAAGCTTTTCCGTCTCGGCGGGGCTCAGCTCCCGCTCTACCCTCAACATTCACTTCTTCTGTCGCCCCTTGCGGGGCTTGGGCATAAATAAAATGGGCCGGCCGACTTCCCACGGCTTGCGCCGTGGGCTACGTTCTGTCGCCCCTGCCGGGGCTCTGATAGGTCAAACTCGTGGCTTACCCAGCGTGACTGACCGGTTCATCATCTGCGCACCTGAGCAATTCGAGCCACTCGCGGTCTTCCTTGCTCAGCGGAACCTGGGCGAGCAAGTCGGGCCGGCGGCGCCAGGTCTTTGCGAGTGCGCGCCGGCGCCGCCACTGGCGAATCTCTTGGTGATTGCCGGAGAGCAGAACTTCCGGCACTTTCCAGCCGCGAAACTCCGCCGGGCGCGTGTAGTGCGGGCAATCGAGCAGCCCCTGCCGGACTTCTGCCGGCGTGCCCGCCGGGACCGCGAAAGAATCCTGCTCGCACGACTCTTCGTTGCCGAGCACGCCCGGCACCAGGCGCGTCACGGCTTCCATTACGACAGCGGCGGCCAGCTCGCCGCCGCTCAGGACGAAGTCGCCGATGGAAATCTCATCGGTCGCCAGGTGTTCGGCCACACGCTCATCGACGCCTTCGTAGCGGGCGCAAATCAAGACTAGGCGCGCCGCGTGCGACAGTTCCTCCGCCACCGCCTGCGTCAGCAAGCGCCCCTGGGGCGAAAGCAAAATCACCGGCAACGCCGCCTCCGGTGCCTCGGCCCGGAGCGCCTCCACGGCGCGGAAGAGCGGCTCCGGCGTGAAGACCATGCCCGGCCCGCCGCCGAAGGGACGATCATCCACGGTGCGGTGCCGGTCATCGGTGTAATCCCGCAGGTCGTGCAGACGAATCGTCGCGTGGCCCGAGGCCATTGCCCGCTTCAGCAGCCCGTGCTCCAGGATACTGCGGAAGAAGTCGGGAAAGATTGTGACCACGTCGAAAGTCATGATCCTGGGGCTAGGGCCTAGGGGCCTCGTTAACCACTGCCACTGTATCGCTGACCCCCTCACCCCCGACCCTTCTCCCCCAAGGGGGCGAGGGGAGAGTTCCTCTGGTTTTGCTGCCCTCGCCCCCTTGGGGGAGAGGGTGGTCCCGCTGGGCGGGACCGGGTGAGGGGGTGGCAAGATGCAGCGGAATTTATGAAAGTCTTCCCTCGCCAGCCTGACCTTTCGCGGGCGTCCATCCCGCTCTGCGGGACCACGCCTACGAATTCAAATCCAGCAAATCCTCTGGAGGATCGATGACAATGGTCTTGGAAGCGATATCGATCCGTGTGCAGATTTCCTGCGCCAGAGGAATCAGCACTTCGCCTATTCCCTCCCGGCGCGCCACGTGGAGAAGAGCTGCCCCTCCGGTGAGTTCGACGTCGGTCACCGTGCCAATTTCCTTTCCCTGGCGCTCCCAGATAACGCGGCAACCGCGCAATTCCCACAGGTAGTAGTGGTGCGGGGGAAGCGGCGTGCGCTGTTCCCACGGGATGAAGAGATGGAGCCCTCGCAGGTGGGAAGCGCTTTCAATCGAATCGATTCCTGAGAGCTTCAGGATCACCCGGCCTTTGTGCGGCCAAGCGTACTCCACGGTGACGGGCCGGGGAGCTTGGCCCGGCGCCTCCAAAAGCGCGCTTTGGAGGCGCTCGAAGCGAGCGGGAAAATCCGTGAAGATCTCCGCCGCCACTTCTCCCCTGCGCCCCTGGGGCCGGAGGATGCGCGCGATCGTCAGAAAGTCACCGGCGGCAATTTGCGCCACCGTTTCTGCCGCCCCGCGCGTCGCTTCCGGCCGCATGTGAAACGAAAAGCCCACCTATTCCAGGATCTCCAGCGTAAACCGCTTCTTGAGCTTCATGCCTGCGGCATTAAGGATGGTGCGGACGGAGCGGGCCGTCCGCCCCTGCTTTCCTATCACCTTCCCCAAGTCGGAGGGATGCACCCGCAATTCCAGGACGGTTACTTGTTCACCTTCCACTGCCCGCACCGAAACCTGCTCAGGATTATCCACTAGCGCCTTGGCGATGGCTTCGATCAGCTCCCTCATGTGGCCCTCCCGCGCACTTGAGTTGTCCTCGCAAGAACTCTACGAACCAGTGTGTGAGAACGCATAACCGCAACTCATGGGGCACTGCGGCGGGCGCATGGATCCGCGTTCGAATTCACGCTGGCGCCGCAGGAGGCTTCTTCAGGAAACTCTGCACCGTCTCCGAAGGCTGGGCCCCGCGGCCGATCCAGTAGTCCAGGCGCTCGCGATTCAGAACGATCTCCGGCGGCGTACGCCGAGGATTGTAATGCCCCAGGATCTCCACGAAGCGCCCATCCCGCGCTCGCTCGCGATCAATCACCACTACTCTGAAACTGCTCTTCTTTTTGGCTCCGGTTCGAGCCAGGCGTATTCTTAACAATCTTCCCCCTTCTCCGGCAGAAATCCCAAATTGCAGCGGCGGTCCGCCCGTGCGAACCTCCCGCTCTTAATAAGTTCAAAACAAAAGCCCGTTTCGCGAGCCCGACTCCGCCCGCGCCGGGGGATTACCCGGCCCCCGGACCCACCGGCATCCCCAGCCGGCTCAGCCCCCGCCCCAGCAAATTCTGACTCATCGACTTCATCATTTTGCGCATTTGGAAATATTGTTTCAAGACCACATTCACCTGCTGAACCGTGGTCCCGCTGCCCTTGGCAATGCGCTTGCGCCGCTTGCCGTTGATAATCTCGTGATTGCGGCGCTCCTGCGGAGTCATGGAATTGATAATCGCCTCGATGTGCACCAGTTCCTTCTCGTCCACGCGGACCTTGCCGGCATCCTTGAAGATGCCCACCTTGGGGAGCATGCCGAGCATCTGCTCCATGGGCCCCATCTGGCGCACCTGGCGAAGCTGATCGCGAAAGTCCGCCAACGTGAACGTGTCGGTTTGGAGCTTGCGATGGACTTCCAGCGCTTTCTGTTTGTCGATCTTCTCCTCGGCCTTTTCGATGAGCGAGAGGATGTCGCCCATGCCGAGAATGCGCGAGACGACGCGCTCGGGATAAAAAACTTCCAACTGATCGTATTTTTCGCCGACCCCCATGAACTTGATGGGTTGGCCGGTGACGTGATGAATGGAAAGCGCTGCGCCGCCGCGGGCGTCGCCATCAAGTTTCGTCAGGATCACGCCTGTCGTGCCCAGCCGCTCGTGGAATTCCTGCGCGCTACGCACGGCATCCTGGCCGATCATGGCGTCCGCGACCAGCAGGACTTCGCTCGGCCGCAGCTTGGTGCGCAGCTCGCTGACTTCGTTCATCAACTCTTCGTCGATGTGCAGGCGGCCGGCGGTGTCCACGATCAATACGTCGTGACCGCGGTCGGCGGCGTCCTTGCGCGCGGCCGTGGCCAGCTCGATGGGCGAGTTGATGCTCTCGCCCGCGAAAATCGGAATCTGCACGGCCTTGGCGATCACTGCTAACTGCTCGCGCGCGGCGGGGCGGTAAACGTCGGTCGAAACCAGCAGGGGCCGGCGTTTGCGCCCGGCGAGCCAGAGCGCGAGCTTGCCGGCAGTGGTCGTCTTCCCTGACCCCTGCAGGCCGACCAACAGAAAAACCGTGGGGAAGTCCCTGGAAAAGGTCAGCAGCGACGCTTCGCGGCCGAGGATTTGAATCAGCTCGTCACGGACGATGCGGACCACTTCCTGCGCAGGCGCGAGGCTGGAGCGAATTTCCTCGCCCAGGGCCTTGACGCGCACGCGGTCAAGCAGCTCCTTCACGACTTTGAGATTAACGTCGGCGTCCAGGAGGGCCAGTCGCACCTCGCGCAAGGTCTGGTCCACGACCTCTTCCGTCAGGACTCCCTGGATGCGGAGCGTCTTGAAAACGCGTTGCAGCCGGTCTTGAAGTGCATCAAACATCGTGATCGTCAGCCACCGGAAGAGACGAATCCGCGCGACCGTCTCCACTCCGGAAAAACCCATTAAACAAAATAACCTATCCTATTTTACGCCCGTCACCAAGTCAAGCAAAGCCCTCTGCACAATATATCACCAGAATTGGGCGGAGGAAACGCGGAAACCTCTCAGCAGGTTGCTGAAGAGTGCCATTCACCTGGCGTTCTGATCCCGCTGACCTCGTGGATAATAGCGGCGCACCCGCGCCCACTCCGGGCTTCTGATTTCAATAGGTTCGCGCTTGGGACCTTCCCGAAAGCAATTCATTCCAAAGGCTGCGGCGACCGGGTCTGCATGCCACCACACACACCGGCCGGAGCGGAAGCTCCCGACCCTTCGGCGCCTGCAGCGCCCTGGGCACGGAAGGCTGCAACTCGACCCGGAAAAGTGGCCTACCTCCCCGACATCAGCTTCTCGATTTCTTCCGCGGTGCGCGGCAGGCGGCGGGTGAGGAGCTCGTTGCCGTCCTGGGTTATAAGAATATCGTCTTCGATGCGGATCCCGATCTTTTCTTCCGGAAGGTAGATACCCGGCTCGACGGTGATCACCATGCCGGGTTCGAGCGGTTGGTTGTAATCGAAGGGGTCGTGAACGTTGAGGCCGATCGGGTGGCTCAGCCCATGAATGAAGTACTGGCCGAGCGGCTGGCCATGCAAATCCTTGCCGTGGGTATTGATGTAGTCGTAAGCAATCTCGTACAGGCCCTTGGCGCCCCAACGGCCCATGTACATCCCGGGCTTGGCGGCAGCGAGGGCCGCGTTCTGCGCCCCCAGCACGATCTCGTAAATCTCGCGCTGGCGCGGCGTGAAGTGGCCGTTCACCGGCAGGGTGCGAGTGATGTCGCTGGCGTAACCACTATAAGCGCCCGCCACGTCCATTACCACCACTGCGCCGTCCTTCATCTGGTTCCAGTCCTCATCGTAGTGGAGAACCGTGGAGAAGAATCCGGAGCCGACAATGGGCGGATAAGCCGGCCACTCGCAGCCCCGCCGCTCGAACTCATACTTCATGAGCGCGGCGATTTCGTATTCCCACATGCCGGGCTTCAGGGCCTTCATCGCGGCCAGGTGTGCGTCAATCGAAGCATCCGCGGCCTTGCGAATCAGGGCGATTTCTCCCCCGGTCTTCACCACGCGCATGCGCAGCAGTTCCGGGCGCAGATCGGCCGGCGTAGCCAGCGGCGCCAGCTTGTGAATCTTTCCTACCATCTCCACCTGGAAGTAATCCTCGCCGCTCTCCGGCTGCGGCGTCAGCTCGGTATAAATCTTGGAGAAACCCTTGAGCGCCTCCTGGAGGTCGGAGGGGAAGAGCGACGTGCTGCGAACCGTGGCAAATCCCGTGCGGGCGGGAGCGTCGGCGTCCTCCGCGCCGAGCTTGGGCCCCGTCCATTTTTCCCGGGTAAAATCGTGGGGCGGGATGTACAGAATTTCTTTCTCGAGCTCCGCAGCCACACCGGTCTGGCGGGGCTTCGGCACCAGCAAGATCATGGCCTCCGGCTGGTTCCAGCCGGTGAGGTAGTAGAACTCCTCGTTCTGCCGGAAAGAGGTGACGCTGGCCGCCACATCAGCCTCGCGATAGCCGAAGAGCACGACCACGCCATCGCCGCCCGTGTCTCGAATCAGGCGCGCCCGCCGCTCGTGGAAGACCGAGAACGGCTCACGTTCCCAGCCGCGTGCCGCGCGCGCCGTCCCCAGCGTGGCCGCTAAGGTGAGCGCTGCCGAAACCAGAATTGCCCCGCGCTGAAGTCTTCGCTCCATCAGAACCTCCTCAGGAATTGAGCGTATAGGATAACGCCAGGGTCAAGGGTCGCGAAGTCATAACGGCGACACGGTGCGTGTGGCGAGCGATACATCGTGGGAAACCATAACCAAGCCGATCCTGTTTGCGGTGGAGTTGGAACCCCGCGTTCCCGCCACTTGCCCTGTGCCCATAACAGGTGTATTCCACGCATACTTGATGCGTTTTAGACGTGCGAGTCGCAAACTCGAAGGTCTACGCCACCCAGCCCGCGGATTAGATAAATGTCCTGGATCGAAGGAGGTTCTATCAATGTCGCTTGCCGGTCGAGGGTGATTTCAGCTACCCTGCTACACATTGTGAGTCCCAGCAGGGACAGTGGAGGCACTTAGAACCGAGGTTGGCAACATGGGAGATTCGGACACGAACCGTATAAGCGGATTTGAGAAGATTTCAGTCAAGGGCTTTCGGCGCCTTTGCAACATCGAACTTGAGTTGCGTCCCCTGACAGTTCTGATCGGAGCGAATGGGACCGGCAAGACCTCTCTGCTGGACGTGTTCTCCCTCCTGGCAAACTCCGCGCAAGGCGCTCTTAGTAAAACCATTAGCGACTTTTCCGGGCTTCCAGCATTGATCACCTACGATCGGGCGAAAGATCTCTCGGTCGAACTCTCGATGGGCGTTCACGGTCAGGCACCGCTCGATTACCTGTTGCGCCTCAAGCCGCAGGGCACGGCCTATGTCATTGCGGAAGAAAACCTAAGTCAACAGCAAATAACAAATAAATTCGTGCACATCGCATCCCAAGGCCCGCACGTGGAGTACTTCGATCTAAGTTCAGGAGTCAAGGTGCGCCCGACCTGGGAGCACAACCCGCTGGAAACATCACTCTATCAAGTTCCTAAGACGTATCGAGAGCCCGAGGACTTTCGCAGAAAGCTCGCTTCATCAACCTTCTATCACGTCTTGAACGTTGAGCCACGCTCGCCCGTGCGTCTTCCACAACCGATGCGGCCCGCCTCTCTGCCCGGAAAGGATGGCGAGGACTTGGTCTCCTGCTTGTTCTACCTGCGGGAAGCGGATCGCGACCGGTTTGAGGCAATCGAAGACTCGCTGCGCGCTGCCTTACCGGCATTCGAGCGCCTGGATTTCCCACCGGTTGCTGCGGGAACACTGGCCATGACTTGGCGGGACAAGAATCTTTCGAAGCCGCTGTACATGCATCAACTGTCCGAAGGCATGCTTCGTTTCCTGTGGCTCGCCACGCTTCTGGGAAGTCCCGGTCTAACCGCCCTTACTGTGCTCGACGAACCCGAGGTCAGTCTTCATCCCGAACTTCTGAGCCTCCTTGCCGGACTCTTGCGAGAAGCTGCGAATCGTACGCAGTTGGTTGTGGCCACACATTCGGACCGGCTCGTGCGATTTCTGAAGCCCGCCGAAGTCGTCGTGATCGATTCTGCGGATGACGGGATGGCTCAACTCACCTGGGCGGACCGCATGGATTTGGACGAGTGGCTGGCCGAGTATACTTTGGACGAAATCTGGCGCATGGGGCGTATGGGAGGGCGCGCATGAAGATCGCTCTCCTAATTGAAGGGCAAACCGAACGGGTTTTTCTGCCACATCTCCGGCGCTTTTTGGAGACGCGGCTCGCCGGCCAGATGCCGCGCTTCGACCCCGAGCCGTATGACGGCCGCATCCCCGCAGGCGAGCGCCTGAAGCGGGAGGTAGAGCGGCTCCTGCGAAGTGGAAGGCAGCCAGCTGACGCCGTGATTGCACTAACCGACGTCTACACCGGAACTCGAGACTTTCAGGATGCTGAAGACGCGAAAAGGAAAATGCGGACGTGGGTCGGCGACAACAACAAATTCTTTCCGCACGCCGCCCAATACGAGTTTGAAGCGTGGCTACTTCCGTTTTGGGACACCATTCAACGCCTAGCGGGACACAATATGGGCCCTCCCGGGGGTTCGCCCGAGACCGTCAATCACACCCGGCCACCTTCAGATCGAATCCGCGAGATCTTTGAGGCAGGCAACCGTAACCGATATTACGTTAAGCCGAGAGACGCTGAACGGATTTTGCGTGAAAACAATCTCTTGGATGCGGCTATAGCCTGCCCTGAACTGCGATCTCTTCTGAACACGATCCTCCGCTTGTGTGGAGGCAAGGACGTGTAGGAACCTTGCGGGTGGCGCGCACATGACGTAGTCCGCCATCTGTGCGTTCGAGCAAAGCCGCTGGCGAGGTAAAATCAACGTCACACGGGCGCATTGCGATGCGCCCCTACCCAGAGCGAATCATCACGAAACAGATCGCGAGAAAGTTACGTGGCGGGCTCCACGGCGCGCGGGCGGACGAGTGCGGGCAGCAAGTTCCAGAGCCGCCGCAGGGGCGTCTGGAACAGGGACATCGTCCCCATATAGGAATAGCCCATGAAGAACAGCAGCAGGAACGGCGTGGTCAAATAGTTCTCCATGGTAAAGGAATAGATCGTGGTGAGGAGGAAGTAAGCAGCGAGGCAGAGTTCGATGACGGGAATCCAGCCGGCGCGGCTCCGCACGTACTTCTTGCCCTCCCAGCCTTCGCCGCGCGCTTCCAGGCGGTATTTAGGCGTACGCACAAATTCCGTCTGTTTGCCGAGCAGGGCTTCGATGACAGCCTTGGTGTTGGTGACGGCCAGGCCGATGCCCGTCGCCATGATGAAAGGCATGTACTTGAGGCGGCTGCGCCACTGGTGCGGATAGAGCTCGCGCTGCGCCACCATGTAAAAACTCGAGACCGAGCAGGTGGAGGCGAGGAAAAGCGGCAGATCCAGATACAGCATCTGGAACCAGCCCTGGTAAAAGCGCACGATCATCGCCGGAAGCAAAATCACTGAAAAGACGATCATCAGCGGGTAAGCGATGTTCGCGGTCAGGTGGAACGTGGCCTCGAGCTTGATTTTGAGCGGCTCGTCGCTGCGCCAGATCATGGGGAGAAGTTTTCTCGCCACCTGGATCAGTCCCTTGGCCCAGCGCGCCTGCTGCGTCTTGAAGGAATTCATTTCGACGGGCAGCTCGGAGGGGCAGACGATGTCGGGAGCGTAAACGAACTTCCAGCCTTTGAGCTGTGCGCGGTAACTCAGATCCGTGTCTTCAGTAAGGGTATCGTGCTGCCAGCCGCCTGCATCGTCGATGGCCGCGCGGCGCCACATGCCCGCGGTGCCGTTGAAGTTGAAAAAGCGGCCCGAAAAATTCCGCCCGCCGTGCTCGATCACGAAGTGGCCGTCGAGCAGAATGGCTTCGACTTCCGACAAATTCGAATAGTGGCGGTTGATCCACGTCCATCGGCCCTGCACCACCGCCACTTTGGGGTCGGTGAAGTAATGAACCATCTCGCGCAGAATCGCGGGCGGCGGTGCGAAGTCCGCGTCGAAGACGGCGATGAATTCGCCTGTGGCGCTCTTCATGCCCTCGGCGAGCGCTCCGGCCTTGAAACCCTCGCGATTGTCGCGGTGGTGGTAACTGATGGGATGGCCCCCGCTCGCGTACTCACCCACCAGGCGCGAGCAGACGATGCGCGTCTCGTCGGTTGAGTCGTCGAGGATCTGAATTTCCAGCAGCTCGCGCGGGTAGTCGATGCGCGTGACCGCCTCAAGCAGGCGCTCTACCACGTAGCGCTCGTTGAACATCGGGAGCTGGATCGTGACGCGTGGCAACCGCTCGAACTGCTCTTGCGGTTTCGGCGCCTTGTGGCGGTTCTTCAGGTAAAGATAAACCAGACAGTAGCGATGAATGCCGTAAATCGAAAGAATGACAAGAATGGTAAAGTACGGAATCAGAATCGAGAGGTCGAAAGCGTTTGCATGATAGATGCCGCGAAACGGATCCTTGTGAAAGACCTGGTAGAAATACTTCACCACCGGGTTCGCAGGTACAACCAGGATGGCGAAAAACAGTTGCTGCATAGAATCAATTCAGCGGACGAGAGAGTCTTGCCTAGCCACGTGGGCCGGAACGATAACGGACTGCCAGGCACCAGGACTTCCTGAGAGATAGATGCAAAACCCTTCCGCCGCATCCACGCTGCTGCCCACGCTCGGCCTTGCCGGTTTGGCGTTCGGCCTGAGAGCCATCTTCAACTCTCTCGGCCGCTGGCAGAACCTGGAAGCGCGAGTTCCGGAGTTTATCACACTGGCGCTTGCCGCAGGAGTCCTTTACCTGGCTGCCGTCTACCTGGTCGAGCGCTATCGGCTGGACTCGCCGGCTCTGCTGATCGTCCTGCTCGGCGCGCTGATGTTCCGGCTTGCCGTCTTGCCCAGCGCCCCGTCCATTTCCACTGACCTTTACCGTTACCAGTGGGAAGGCCGCGTCCAGCGCTTGCACATCAACCCCTACACGGTCGCGCCCGCCACGCCCGGCCTTCGCGAGCTCAAAGACCCCCGGCACCCGATCGAGGCGGGAAGAACCGTTTCCACGGCGTACCCCCCCTTGAGCGAGTGGTCGTTTAGCTGGGCTCGCACTCTGCCCGCCTATAAACGGCTCTATACGGGACTCGATCTCGCTACCGTGGCTGTGCTGCTGGCCCTGCTGGGTGCGCTGGGGCAACCGCTCCATCGCGTCCTGGCTTACGCCTGGAACCCGACCGTGATCGTCTCATTTGCGATGTGCGGCCACCATGACGCGCTGGCCATTGTGACCTTATTGGCGGCGATCTTGTTTATTATACACCGCAAACCGGCGGTTTCGATATCGTTTCTCGCGCTTTCCGTGCTTTCAAAATTCTTTTCGTTGTTATTACTGCCGATTTGTCTGAAACGCTCGCGTGCGGCGTATGCGGCGCTGTTTGCGGCCGTGGTGACCGTCGCCTACCTACCGTACCTCGGCGCCGGCCGCAGGCTTTTCGCCGGCCTCTCCGACTACGCCGCCGGTTGGGAAGGCAACGACAGTCTGTTTCGCCTGATTCGCGCGGCGGGCAATTCCAAAGCACAAGCGGAACTGGTGGCCGCGGTGGTCGTGCTCATGCTTGTCGCACACGCGCTCAAAAACCGCATGGAACCGCTCGGCGTTGCACTCTTCCTGTTTGCCGGATTGCTCTTCCTCTCGCCCAACGCCTTTCCCTGGTACTTCACCTGGATCGTCCCCTTTCTTTGCTTTTACCCGCGCGCCCCCCTGCTGCTGATCACGGTCACCTGCGTGCTGGGTTATGCGCCCGTGGTCGCTTACGCCGCTGGCCAGCCGTATCGCGATTCACCGTTTATTTTGGCGCTCGAATATGCGCCGGTGTTTGGGTGGCTGGCATTTCAAGGCTGGCAAGAAATCCGAAGCTCGAGAATGGAAAGTCGAAATTCTTGAGGTTCGCCGCCTGGGACGAGTTTCCATTTTCACGTTTCGAGTTTCGTTCTCAGGCCTGCACGGTGATGCTGGTTTCGGTGCGGATGACGGGGCGGTAGAGGGTGTCGCGCTCGCAGGGTTCGCAGCCGGCCTCGCGAATCAGGCGGATAAGCTGCGCGCGCGTCAGGGCTTGCGGAGTCTTGGCGCCGGCGTCGTGGTAGATCTTCTCTTCCACCACCGTGCCGTCCAGGTCATCGGCTCCGAAGCGCAGCGCGAGCTGCGCCACGCGCGGCGTCATCATGATCCAGTAAGCCTTGATGTGCGGGAAGTTATCGAGTAGCAGGCGCGCCACGGCGATGTTTTTCAAATCCATGAAGCCGCTGGCCTCCGTGTGTTCGACCAGTTTGCCGAGCTCGGTGTTGGCGGGATGAAACGCCAGGGGGATGAACGTCTGGAAGCCGTGTGTCTCATCCTGCAGCTTGCGCAGTTGCAGCAAGTGGTCGACGCGGTCCTCGGCCGACTCGATGTGGCCGTAAAGCATGGTGGCGTTCGAGTGCATGCCGAGTTCGTGCGCGAGGCGATGCACCTTCAGCCACGTGTAGGCGCCGATTTTGTGATCGCAGATCACGCGACGAACTGCCGGGGCGAAAATTTCCGCGCCCCCGCCAGGCAGCGACTCGAGCCCGGCGTCCTTCATCTTCTCGAGGACTTCTCGAATCGAAAGGCGCGTGAGGTGCGAGAAGTAACCAATCTCGACCGCCGTGAACCCCTTCAGATGCACGTTGGGGAAACGCTGCTTCAGCCCGCGCAGCAAATCGAGGTAATACTGGAAGGGCAGATCCGGATGCAGACCGCCGACGAGGTGAAATTCCGTGATCGCTTCGGACCAGTTCTCGCCCGCGATGCGATACGCTTCCTCGAGCGCCATGGTGTAGGCGCCCGGGGCGTCAGGCCTGCGGCCAAAGGCGCACAGCTTGCAGCTCGCCACGCAGACATTCGTGGGATTAATGTGCCGGTTGACGTTGAAGTAGGTGCGCGTCCCGTGCAGTTTCACGCGGACGTGATGAGCCAGGTAGCCGAGGGCGAGCAGATCGCTGGATTTGTAGAGCGTCACGCCCTCGTCAAAGCTCAGCCGTTCGCCCGCCAGAACCTTTTCGGCGATGGGCCGCAGGCGAGTGTCCTCGATACGGAGGTTTTCAGGAAGCATACCCGAGATTTCGATTCTACTTGGCAGGGGGGGGATTTGCAATTGGGGCGACCCGGCAATTCTGCTACCCTTCACAATCTGGCAATGATATTGCTGGTGAAACTTCCAGCAAACCCGCATGAACACTGATTAGGACTTGACAAGGGGTTTATGATTATGCTTCCGCGTGGGGGGCAGGTGGGAAACATTTTGCTGGCGCGGCAGGTATTTCCCAGTACGAAGCGGCATTCTTCTACGGCCTCTTCATGCGCGGCCATCCCCTGCAAAAACTACGCGAAGACATCGACGTCCCGCCGCGGGTCCTGGAACGCTGGCAGCGCTTGGCCGAGCGCGATCCCATCTATCACGGCATGCTGGAACGCATGCTCACCTACCGCAAGCACGTCCTGGCGATTTTCGATTCCCTGGTCTTCCGGGAAATGCCCGTCCCGCATCGGACGCAATGAAACTGAATCACTGAGTGGTTGAGGCCGTGAGGCAATGATTCAGTGACTCGCTGATTCACTGACTCAGTGTCTGAGGATGTCCGCTCCCCAAGTGAAAAAGAAAAGCAGGCTGATATAGCCATTCACGTTGAAGAATGCGGCGCTGAGGCGAGAAAGGTCGGAGGGTCGGACGATCCAATGTTCGTAAGCGAGCAAAACTGCCATCAGCGCAAGCCCCGCGGCGGCGAGCCAGCCTAAGTTCTCCATTCCCACCACCCACACGAGCAGAGCCAACATGGCGAGGTGGCAGGCGACCGATCCGTAAAGCGCCGTGGCCACTCCGAAGCGTTGCGGAACGGAATGAATGCCGACGCGGCGGTCGAACTCGACGTCCTGGCAGGCGTAGATGAGGTCGAAGCCCGCCACCCAGAAGGCCACGGCGGCGCCGAGGAGCAACGCGCTCCGGCTGACGCTGTTGCGCAGCGCAATCCAGGCGGCGACGGGAGCGAGGCCGTCGCAAATGCCCAGCACCAGATGCGAGAGCAGCGTGAAGCGCTTGGTGTAGGAATAGAGAAGCAGAATCGCGATCGCCAGGGGCGACAGCTTGAAGGCGAGCGGGCTAAGCTCCCAGGCAGCGAGCGCCAGCAGCCCGCAAGAGAGCCCCGTGAACCCGGCTGCGAACCGTAGCGTGAGCCGGCCTGCGGGCAGGGCGCGCAGCCGCGTGCGCGGATTGAGCGTGTCGAATTTGCGGTCCGCAATGCGGTTGAAGGTCATTGCGGCGCTGCGCGCGGCCACCATCGCGACAATCAGCCAGAAAACCTCGCGCCAGGAGGGCCAGCCGCGCACCGCGAGCATCGCTCCCACCAGCGCAAACGGCAGAGCAAAGACGGAGTGCTCGAACTTGATCATTTCGAGCGTGGTGCGCAGCTTGCCTGCCAGGCCCGTGGCCACGCCGGGCGAAGCCGGCGGCAGCGATTCACTTTGGAGAGTTCCGCCCATGCGAGAAATTCCCTAATCCCGGGGAAACCCACCGGCAGTCAACTGGAGAACGTGCAGTCAGGGCGGACCCGAAGGTCAAGAAGGCAGACTCGACCCCCGAGATACGTGCATGGCCAGCCCCCCGCCGCTACTTCTTCGGGTAACCTACGGTCTGCCCCAGCAGGATTTTCTGGTCGGGGCGCAGCTTCAGCACTTTGGCGAGCGCCGCTCGGTCGACGTTACCGCGCACCACCACAGCGAGTCCTTCGGACGCGCAGAAGAGATAAACGTTCTGCGCGATGAAACCCGCGTCTGCGGCTGTGTAGAAATTCTTGTCCTCGGCGGAGCTCTTTCCCGTCTTCGCAAGATCGGCGACGTAGACAAGATCCAAGGGGGCATCTTTCACAAACGGCTGCATGCCGGTCGCGCCGCGTACATCGTCCGCCAGTACGGGGTCGAGCTTGTTCCCCTTCGCATCGTAGACATAGAGGCCGTCGGCGGTAGCGACGTAGATGTCAATTTCCTGCCAGTTCATGGCGGAAGGCGCGGTGCGCTTGCCCGTGTCCGGGCGGTTGATGCCGAAAGCCGCCCAGAGCAGATTCGAGAGCATCTGCGAGGAAAGCTTCTCGGCACTGAATTCGCGCGTGGTGTGCCGATCCTTCAAAGCCTGCATGAGCGGCTTACCACCGTCGGTCTGCGGCGAAGGAAGGCTGATTGGCTTGAGCTCCTGCGCCAGGGAGAGTGTTGGAACCGCCAGCAGTATTACAAATAGCGTGCGCATCAGAAGAGATAACATACTTTTCATGACTCACCCTCGAAAGGTAATGTTGGGCGCGGCAAATCGCCGTGCTGCGAATACATCTTTGTCGATCACGTCCCTTGTAGCGCTGGTCAGAGAACCGCGCGGCAGTAGACGACCAACAGGGCGAAAAGAGCCAGGTTAATCGCATGCGCAGTGTAGCAGAGAGCACAGTGAGTGTGAAGCTGACGCCGGAGTGCATAGACCAAATATCCGCCCAGAATCACCGTTGCAGCGCTCGCCAGCATCAGCGCCCCCGTCAGGAAGAGAAACAGGTAGGCATAGGTTTCGACGCCGTGGACGTCACGGGGCCATGGAAGCCACAGCATGACTGCCAAGTAGTAGACGATCCCGAGCAGGGAATTCGGCACGCCGAAGACGCGCGCGTAAGGCGTTTGCAGCACAGTGACGCAGCTCGATCCCTCGCGCGCGCAGAGAATCTTTGGCACCCAGCGCGCTCTCCGGACGCGGCCGTAATAGGCATGGGTGAAGTAGAGGGCCTCCGCGAGGCCGACGAGGGACAGGAGCCATATGATGACGCGGAGGGATTGGACCATCCTTTATCCGGTGATTGGGCCATCACGTGATTGAGTGATTTTGTGATGGAAAACCGGAGAGATTCCTTGCATTCGCTCAACCACCCGATCATCAAATCACTCAATGGCGCGATGGCTCAATCGCCTTCTCCCTGCCAGTGATATTGCTCCGGCTGTTCGAGATCGAGCCATGCCAAGACGCGGCAACAGAACTGCGTCACAAGATCGTCGACGGTCTTGGGTCGATGGTAGAACGTGGGCATGATGGGGAAAATCACCGCGCCGGCGGCCTGCGCGCGCAGCATATTCTCAAGGTGGATGCGATTGAAGGGCGCGTCGCGCACGGCGAGGATGAGCTTGCGGCCCTCCTTCAGGCAGACGTCGGCAGCACGCTCGATGAGAGTGTCGGAAATTCCCGCCGCGATCTGCGCGAGGCAGCCGGTGGTGCACGGGATCACCACCATGCCCTCCACGACGTAAGAACCGCTGGCGATCGAGGCCCCGATGTCGGAGTCGAGCAGGTTTTCAGTTTTCCGGGTTGCGTGCGCAGCGAGCGCAGCGGGAATTTTCGCGGACTTCGAAACGTCCACATCGAGTTCGTCGCGCAGGAGCTTGAGGCCGCTGCCGGAAACAACCAGGTGAATCTTCTCGACGCGCGCGTCAGCCTCCAGCATCTGCAGCGTACGGCGCGCGAAGACGGCTCCGCTGGCGCCCGAGACGCCCAGAATGATGCGCTTCTTGCCCCCCGCCCTCGAGGAAGTCATCGGCCGGGATGTTAGTCGGCATGCGGAGGGAAGTCAAGGAAGTGAGAATCGAAGTGGGGACTGGTATACTGCCAAGCTGAGCAAAACTAGCGGTCAGCGCTCAGCAGTCAGCGATCAGCGCCCGCTGCGTCACAGGGACGGAGGAACACATTGACTCCTGAAGAAATCGGCGAAATGTTGAAGCAAGTACGGCGCGGCAAACTCTCCGTGAAAGACGCCGTCGACCGGCTGCGCCATCTCCCGTACGAAGACTTGGGCTACGCCAAGATCGATCATCACCGCTCGCTGCGGCAGGGGTTTCCGGAGGTGGTGCTGGCGCGCGGCAAGGACCCGGCGCAGGTGGAGGGCATTGTGCGCCGCATGCTGCCGAACCACCACAATATCCTGGTAACGCGCGGTGACCGCGGGCTCTACGAGCTGCTGCGTCCGCTCGATCCCAAGGTGGAATTCCACGCGCTCTCCGGCGCTATCGCCATTCGCCGCGAGCGCCAGATTCGCGGTAGAGGAAAAATCCTGGTGGTGTGCGCGGGCACGTCGGATATTGCCGTGGCGGAAGAAGCGCTGGTGACCGCGGACATCATGGGCAATCGCGTGGAGCCGCTCTACGACGTGGGCGTGGCGGGCATCCACCGGCTGCTGGGCGAGAGCCGCCACCTGCGTGAGGCGCGCGTGATCATCTGCGTGGCGGGCATGGAAGGCGCACTGCCCAGCGTGGTGGCGGGCATGGTGGGTGTGCCGGTGATCGCCGTGCCTTCGAGCGTCGGATATGGCGCCAGCTTCCGCGGGCTCGCCGCGCTGCTCGGCATGCTGAACAGTTGCTCGCCCAACGTCTGCGTCGTCAATATCGATAACGGGTTCGGAGCTGGGTACCTGGCCAGCGTGATCAATCGATTGTGAGAGCGATGGGAGAGGGTCAAGGGGAAGGACGAAAAGTGAAACGCAACCGCGAACGGTTTCTATGCGATAACGCAGGCAACAAAAATCCGGCCCATCTTTCCGTTGCCGAGTATGAAGCGCTTCTCGAGGACCTGCACGATCTTGCCAATGTGTTTGAGATAAACGATCTCATCCTTCACAGGGGCAGGGCCTCTCGGAGTACGCGCTCTTTGAGATAAGGACTGAGACCTTTTTCCGTGACGACTTCGACTTTGCAGCCGAGAATTTCTTCCACGTCGAGCACCAGCCTGGCCGGGAACCAGGAGCTCGTTTCGGGCCCGGTGTCCACGAGGAGATCGAGGTCACTATCGGCGCGGGCTTCACCCCGCGCCCTCGAACCGAAGATACGGACATTCTTGGCGCCGTGTTTCTCAGCAATGCGTCGGATTTCTTCTCGCTTCTCTCTTAGCAATTGTTCGACGCTCATCACCGGTTCATCCTGAGAGGCAAATTATAGTCCTATTAGCTTGCGCCGTTCGAGCTGCTGAGTAGCTTGGCGAGCGCCTGGCCGGTATAGGATTTCTTTGCGCGCCCCACATCTTCCGGCGTGCCTTGCGCCACGATGCGTCCGCCGGCCTCGCCGCCTTCCGGGCCCAAATCGATGATCCAGTCCGCTTGCTTCACCACGTCGAGGTGATGCTCGATGATGATGACGGTGTTGCCGAGGTCTGTCAACCGATTGAGCACTTCCAGGAGCTGCTTCACGTCGTCGAAGTGCAGGCCGGTGGTGGGCTCGTCGAGGATGTAGAGCGTGCGACCGGTCTGGCGGCGGCTGAGCTCGCGGCCCAGCTTGATGCGCTGCGCCTCGCCGCCGGAAAGCGTGGTGGCGGGCTGACCCAGGTGAATGTAACCGAGGCCCACATCCACCAGCGTCTGGAGCTTCAGGCGGATCTGCGGGATGTTCTCGAGCAGCGGCAGCGCGTCTTTCGCCGTCAGGTCGAGCAGGTCGGCGATGGAGACGCCCTTGTATTTCACCACCAGCGTTTCGGAGTTGTAGCGCCGCCCGCGGCACACTTCGCAGGTCACAAAAACGTCAGGAAGGAAATTCATTTCGATGCGCCGGAGCCCTTCGCCCTGGCAAGCTTCGCAGCGCCCGCCCTTGACGTTAAAGCTGAAACGCCCGGCGCGATAGCCGCGCTCGCGCGATTCGGGCAACATCGCGAAGAGCTCGCGGATGGGGGTGAAGACTCCGGTGTAGGTGGCGGGATTCGAGCGGGGCGTCCGCCCGATGGGTGACTGATCGATGACAATGACCTTGTCGAGGTGCTCCAGGCCCAGGATCGCGCGGTGTGCGCCCGGCTCTTCGATGGCGCGGTAGAGCTTCTTGGCGATGGCGTGATGTAAGATGTCGTTCACCAACGTCGATTTCCCCGAACCCGAAACGCCCGTCACTACCGTCAGCAGTCCGAGCGGGAACGCAACGTCGATGTTCTTCAGATTGTTGGCGCGCGCGCCGAGCACGGTCAAAATCTTCCCGTTGGGCGTGCGTCGCTTCGCCGGCACCGGGATGCGGAGCCGGCCCGAGAGGTACTGGCCGGTCAGCGAACCTTCAGATGCCGCGATTTTCTCCGGCGAACCCGCTGCCACCAGATACCCACCCTGCTTGCCGGCGCCGGGACCAAGATCGATCACGTAGTTGGCGCGGCGAATGGTTTCCTCATCGTGCTCGACGACCAACACGGTGTTTGCCATGTCGCGCAGTTGTTCAAGCGTGCGCAGCAGGCGCTGGTTGTCGCGCGGATGGAGGCCGATGCTCGGCTCGTCGAGCACGTAGAGCACGCCACGCAGCTTCGAGCCGATCTGCGTGGCCAGCCGGATGCGCTGGGTTTCGCCGCTCGAGAGCGTGGAAGCCGACCGGTCCAGGCTCAAGTAGCCGAGTCCCACGGCGTTCAGGAATTCCAGCCGCTCGCGGATTTCGTTCACGATGCGCCGCGCTACTATTTCTTCACGGGGCGTAAGCTTCAGCTTGCCGAGCGCCTGCTGCGTGTCGATGACCGGCAGCGCGACGAGGTCGGCAATCGAAGAGTCCATCACCGTGACGGCCAGGCTCTCGGGCTTCAGGCGCTTCCCCTGGCATTTGGGGCAGGGCGCCGCAGACATGTATTGGCTGTACCACTCGCGGTAGCTCTCGGAACTCGCTTCGCCGTACCAGCGCTCGAGCAGCGGCAGGATACCGGAGAACATCGGCGAGGCGCGCGATCCCTCCGGGTTCTTTCCGTACAACAACAGGTTCTGGATCTTGCGCGGAAAGCGCTCGAACGGGGTCTTCAAGTCAAAACCAAAATGCTCCGCGGCGCGCAACAGGCTGCGCTGCAGGAACCCCGAGCCCGCGCCGGGGCCAAGTCCGCCTTGCAGCAGCGGCCGCGACCAATCCACGATGACCTTGGCGGGATCGAAAGTGTACTGACAGCCCAGGCCACGACACGCCGGGCAGGCCCCGTACACGCTGTTGAAGGAGAACGAGCGCGGCTCGAGCGCGGGGATACTGATGCCGCAGTCGACGCACGCCCATTCCTGCGAGTAGAGGTATTCCTCGCCGTCCACCACGGCCACCTGCACGATGCCCTTGGCGAGCTTCATGGCCGTCTCCAGGGACGACGCCAGGCGGCTCTCGCTGCCGGACTTCAGAAGCAGGCGGTCAACGACGACTTCGATGGTGTGGTTCTTGCGCCGGTCGAGTTTGATCTCCTCGTCCAACTGGCGCAGTTGCTTATCGACGCGTACGCGCACGAAGCCTTCCGTTGCCAACTGCTCGAAGAACTTGCGGAACTCACCCTTGCGGCCACGCACCACGGGGGCCAGGATCATCACGCGATCGCCTTCACCGTTGCCGGGGGGGCTCCCGCTGCGCAGGGCCATGATCGACGCGACGATCTGTTCCGTGGTCTGCCGCGAAATCTGCCTCCCGCAGCGGTGGCAATGGGGGACGCCGATGGAGGAGTAAAGCAAGCGCAGGTAATCGTAGATTTCCGTGATGGTGCCCACGGTGGAGCGCGGGCTGCGGCTGGTGGTTTTCTGCTCGATGGAAATCGCCGGGCTCAAGCCCTCGACGGTGTCCACGTCGGGCCGCTCGAGCTGGTCTAGGAATTGCCGGGCGTAGGCGGAGAGCGTCTGCACGTAGCGGCGCTGGCCTTCGGCGTAAATCACGTCGAACGCCAGGCTCGACTTGCCCGACCCGCTCAACCCCGTGACCACCGTCAGGGTGTTGCGCGGAATCTCCACGCTGATGTTCTTCAGGTTGTGCTGGCGCGCGCCGCGAACCGTAATCCGGTCGATCATTCGCCCTGAGCCCTACAGTGAAGAATTTCGAGAAAAGGCCAACCTCCCATGCTAAATCCGCTTGAAACGCCCGTCAAGCGGCTTGGCCGCCAGCACGGATGGTGCTCACGGTCGGCGCGCACGGTGACAAAGAAATATCAGTCGGATAGGAAAGGACGCAGCCGCGACCTAAAGAGAAATCTCTCTTGAAATTCAAGAGAGAATCTACCCGCTGGAGTAAGTTGTTGGTCGACGCGGGCCGCCGTCGGCGCCATGCTCGACCGCCTTCTCCACCACGGGCACGTGCTGAAGTGCGGACCGCGAAGCTTGCGAACTAAAACTGACTTGCCAGCAGAGCAGTCACCAGCGTAAAAGTAGCTAGTCCCGGACCGGGTCCGTTGGCCGGTTCTAGAGGACTGGAGTATCCGTGGAGGGGCTCTGAGGAGCCCAGAAGTCCTCGTTCGAGATAGCCGTCATCAAGGAGGCACGAAGAGTATGCGCGCTCTCTCTGGTCGGATCATGGCGGTGGCTTGGGCCGGAATCCTAGGCTTCCTGATCATCGTGTTCGGCGCAGGCGTCTGGGCAGCGCTGGTCGCCAGCAATCTCAGGACCAGCCCAGCAGTCCCCTGGGCGGTCCCTGCAATGGCTCTTGTCCTGTGGCTGATGTGGCTGTACCTGGGTGGCAAGTACTGGCCGCGCAGCACCTCACAAGCGCGGCGCCGCTATCTACGGGCCAATCCGGTGTCCGCCCAGGCGTTCGGCTGGGCACTGCTGGCAGGTGCGATGTCAGTCGTGGCCTTCGCTGGATTCTGGATCGTGATGTTCCAACTCGTGAAGATGCCCGGGAATGTCCTTCCCGATTTCTCTCGGTACCCGTTGCTGACTGTGGTGCTGATGATTGTGATGGGCTCGTTGGCTGCCCCCTTCACCGAGGAACCCGCTTTCCGGGGCTACTGCCAGGTCATTCTGGAACGCGAGTTCCGTGGCCCGATCGCAGTCGTGATCTCATCGGTTCTGTTTGCGCTCCCGCACGGCCCGACGCAGGGTTTCCTGTGGCCCAAGCTCCTTTTCTACTTTCTCGTGGGTGTCGCGTTCGGTGCGACAGCTTACCTTACCAATTCGATCCTGCCAGCCATCCCGGTTCACGTTGTGGGGCTCCTGATCTTCTTCACCTTGGTGTGGCCGCACGACGCGACCCGACGGCTGCTCTGGGAAGGTGGTGGGGACGCATGGTTCTGGATCCACGCTGCACAGACGATCATCTTCACGGCACTGGCGATCCTGGCCTTCCTCCGGCTGGCGAGGGTTACCGAACGCAGGCATTCCGTCGGGGGCAATGGCATTGTCACTGATCCGGCCTCGGAGCCAGTCGGGTAAAGGAGGCCGCGTGCCAAGTCACCATGCTTGGCCGCCTGTTCACCACGGACACGTGCTCAAGTGCGGTCCCCGGAGCTGGCGCACCAAAACCGACTCGCCTCCACAGGAGGCGGCAGGGTGGAACAACCTAGTCCCGGACGGCCACTTTCGTTGGCCGGTCTTGAAGTGATAGCGGTTGGCCGCTTTTGAAGTGGTCACCGAGGCCATGAATCCGAACAGTCATCATCACACCGCAAGGGAACCTTCAAGATCGATGCGCCATTTGAGAAAGCCTTAGATACCGGCCTGAGGGCCAAACCAGTTCATACCACTGAGCGCAAACACAGGAACAAAGACTCGCAACGAGGGTAAAATGGCGATAGCACGATGCGGGACATGCGGTCCACCCTGGTCACCCAAGGGCGGAGCCTACGTAGGACATCACTTTTCAGTCGGTCATCCAAACGCAGGCGTGATCTGCGGCAGACTCGGGGGTGAAAACTCAGCGGGGGTCTGGCTCAAGAAGAATGAGGAACAAGCTTATCAAGAGGGCAAGAGGATTCTCCAGATTCACACTCAAACTGCCAAAGTCAAGCTGCAATAGGAAGCGTAGCGCCCCGATGCATCGGGGCGGCTTTCAGTTTCAAATCTCCGCGTTCTCATCGACTGGCCAAAGCACACCATGATAAAGGGCGGGCGAATGCAAGCCGCGTAGCAGGTCCCGCTGAAGCGGGATGGCCCATGGCTTCCCCACGGCTGTCGAAGCTGTGAAATAATCCTTCCTTCTCACCGCAGAGGCGCGGAGGCGCAGGAATTTGACAACAGAAGGCCTCTTTTCTGCGTCTCAGCGCCTCGGCGGTAAAGCTAGTAATTCTTCACAGCTTTTGTCGCTGCGGGCTATCCCGCTTCAGGGGGACCCGCTGGCGCGGGCTGAAGCGTCAACAACAACTGCGTCCCCACGGCTGTTGCCCGCGCACGGCCGAAGGTCCGCCGATCTTAATGGCGGACGGGTCAAAGGAGACCGGGGCCACAATCCACCGGCCCTGACGGGCCTGAGCACGGACCGCAGTAGCGCTGACCTTTAGGTCAGCACGAGATGACACCGCACAAATGCCGACCTCCCGACCATGTCGGGACCGGTTCCGGTCGGCGCTACGCTTGCTTGACCAGCCCCTCGCCCCCTCGTGAATTAGGAGGGGAATAAGCACGCGCAGGCAGTATTTCGGACGATTAGACACCCCTCCTTTACGATTTTTCCTACCGGTAGGAAAAATCATATTAACCCCTATTGACATACCCATGGCGAGTGGAGCTAGTCTATAGGGGTGGGCCCTGGGGCCGAGCCCCGATAGCGCGTTTTTTCCAAATTGATCATCGGGGCCGAATGCGGTTCGCGCGTCCCGATCAACAGAAGCTGTGAAATAATTCCTGGACGAGCAAAAGCATTTCACGCAAAGTCGCAAAGTCGCGGAGGGCGCGAAGAAAACAAAGCAGTTGTTCTCCTCCAGTCTTCGCGCCTTGGCGTCTTTGCGTGAGATTGCTTATTTTTTCACAGCTTCACACTCTGGGGACAAGCCCCTGTGTGAATGCCTCGATCTGTAGCGGCGCACGCGCGGCAATGCGAAAACGTCCGACCGCCCGAGAATCGCGCCGCGCTGATGACGCCCCAGGACGAAAACGCCTTGCTCATGCGGAGAATGCAAGATTCCAACTTTCGGCAAG
>JAIQEZ010000198.1 GCA_020073545.1 Terriglobia bacterium
CATCGGCAACCTGAAGCAATGGCTGCTCGGAACCCATCACGGCGTGGGCCGCCATCAGCTCCAGGCTTATCTTGATGAATTCGTCTTTCGCCATAATCGGCGCAAGCAACCTATGGCGGCGTTCCAAACCCTGCTGGGACTCGGGACCAAGCACAAGTCCACGACCTATAAGGAGATGCGAACCAGGCGAACCGTTCCAAGCCGCCCGGCCAAGACTGACCCCAACATATTGGGGCTTGCTGAAACAACCGGATAAGCATGAGTCGCCTAGGGTTTATCAACGAATCCACAAGGGCAATCCGAAGTTCTGGCCGAGCGACGGCGCACTCGGAAACAACTCACTTGCCCGTTTTGCGGCCTTTACGGAAACCTGTAAGCTACCCGGACTTACTGCGTCGGAATCATTTCTTAAGGCCCGACTGACATCGGGCCTTCATTTTTTCGTCCTAAGGTTTAGATCCGGCAAGGTCTTCGACAAAAATGATCTTTCCTGTGCCCCCGCACTTAAGGCAATCTTCGTTTGTGCGCGCCTTGCCAGAATCGCCCCTTTTCTTCCCTGTTCCGTCGCATGCCCAGCATTTCGACTCGATCACAGCCATGCGCGAATCATAGCATTTTTGTTTCCATTGAGTTTCCAAACTGAACCTCTACCCGGCGCGCGCATGGAACCAATCGGAACGTGCCCTCGTAACTCCGTAGCTGGAGTCTCCCCTCAACGTAAACGAATTTCCCCTTGCTCACAAACTCGCCTGCGATTTCTGCCCATCACCGCCAGGCAACACAGCGGATCCACAGCGTGTTGGTTTTCTTCTCTCCCCCACCGTTCTTGTAAGTTTCCTTCACCGCCAAAGAGAAGTCCGTCACCGGAATGCCGCCAGGAGTGAACTTCATTTCGCTGTCGGCGCCAACGTACCCAGTGAGCGTCGCCTTGTTCAACATAATGTGCACCGTGGGACGCACAGGCGGGAACGAACCTGCTCGTCCGTCAGGTTATTCCTTCTGTCGTGGATGGGTTGAATATGGTGATGAATTTCATAGCTGCGACCGCGTCGTCTTTGACGTCATCCGTCACTTGAACCGCTCCTGGTACAGAACATCCCTCAAGGAGTTTACACAAAACGGTTGGCGCTACCATGTCGATCCGAACTTGACGCACGAAGGCAGCAGGCGTAAGGTTTTGGGCAGAGATAGAATTCAAATCGGAAATTCCGGCTCATTGTCGAGGGCTCCGGGCTGTGCTAAGCTTCGCCCCAAATCATTAGCGAAGCCGGTAGTTGTCTGCAGGGCGGGTGCCTGGTTTCGGCGCCTGACATCAACTGACAGGCCAGCCGGCGTCAGCTCCGAATTCTCTTCCGCCGGGAGGTGCGTATGGCTCACCGGACGCAGGTACAAGGTGTCCTCGTTCTTTCGCTGATTCTTGGCATCATTTCACTACCGCTGTGCGCCGCAAAAGACAAGAAACCCAAGGAAGCCTTCACGGTAAGCGGCTACGTCGGAACGTCGTCCACGGCGGCGGCCCCCGGCATGAACGTCGTGCTCATCGATAAGGCCACGGGGAATCCGCTGGATAGCGTGTCCACCAACTTTCTGGGTCGGTATAAGTTCAGTAACGTGAAGCCGAGCACGTACATCATCAAATGCGAAAAGGTCACGCGGGAAGTCACCGTGGTCGCCAAAGATATCCGTATGGATATCGACTTGAGCGCGCCGGGCGGGGTCATGGACTACGCAAAAAGCGCGGCGCAGAAGGCCCCTGGCAGCGCTCCCCCACCCGGTCCATCTGATCCCGCGCTCCAGCAGGCGATGGCGGGCGAGTACTACTCCTACAGCGGCACTACGGAAAGGAAGCTGATGCTCTGCCCGAGCGGGACATTCTTTGATTCCCGGGAGTCGAGTTACTCGGGCAGCTTCGGAACTGGCCAGGGGGGCTGGGGCACCGCGAGCGCGGGAGCCGGGAGCGGGAGTTACGCCATCCAAGGGGACCAGCAGAGCGGAACCATTACGTTCAGCTACAAGGGCGGTAAACGGACCCAGGCACACTACCAGTCGACGGGCGAGCGCGGCTGCTACAAGTTCGATGGCACGCCGTTCTGTTACAGTGGGGCGGCGCGCTGCCAGTGAGATGGCGCACCGCCTCGATTAGGTGACCGGCCTGCCGGATGGACTTCACAAGTTGGTGGTGCGGGTCACTGGAAAGAAAAACCCCGAGAGTGTAAGGACGAAGACCGGTTTGGGTCGCGTGGTGTCATATCGCGGCCGGATTGCTCAGTAATCCCGCCCGCTGGACTATGAATTGCGAAAGAGGGGGGCAGCCCAGCAAACAACGGTTAGTTCTCAGCAGGTCGAACCAAGATCGGACCTATGGCCGTGTTTCAAATCATCGCCACTGACCCGGTTGAATTCAACGTGGACGGAGTTCTTGGTCTGGACAACCTTGAGTCCTGGTAAGTCGCAAACCGGACGAGTGGCCGCAGCGGGTTGGTGTGCCCGGATTACTGTCGAGAACAGCCCAACGCCTACCTAAGCGGGATTGGGAATGAAAAACAAGCCTCCCGGAAAATAGGACGACCGCACTATGAAAGTGGACCAGACTCCTACCGACCTGGCATCAGTAACGAGCAGTCGCCATGTCTTTATCAACGAATCCTCGGGGGCAATCCGAAGTTCTGGCCGAGCGACGGCGTACTCGGACACTATCGGACTGGTGGCGGTCCCAATGAGAACCCGCGAGAATGGTTTCCGAGTGGGCGACGGTACGCTCGGAATTTGCCGGGCGCGAACGGCACTTGTACGAATGGCGCATTTTACATCCAGGTGGCTATTACGCAGCATTGCCGCCGCCCGCGCAGGAAACTCCCCTGTCGGATTCATCTTCGAGTGCTGTGGGGACAATCGGGGTGGCCTGGGATGCATGATGATGCCCTGAAACCCTCCCCCCGGGCGCACGGGGATCGCCCTACTGCTTTACTTTTCCTGGGGCATCGGGGCCTGCAAGTCGGAGTTACCGATGTCAGCTATTACCTTCCATTTGCCGTCCAGCTGTTTCTTATAGACCGTCAGGTACTTTCCTTTGTCGCTCACTACGTTGCCATTAGGATCAGTCAGGGTTACTGTGTTGATACCATAGGAGTAAGCTAAGTCGCCGCTTTGGGAGACTTGCACTTTCACCGTTTGAAAACTGAGCGAGAAACTCGGCATGGCGAAGAACGTATTCATCAGCTCTCGGATCGCAGGTTTGCCTGTCACCATAGGAGTGCCGGGCCAGAACAACGAGGCATCGTCAGCATAGAAGGAGATGTAGCGTTCCAGGTTTCTTGCTGCCGCGGCCTTCTTTGCTTCAGTCTCAATCTCACGAATGGCGGATCCATCCTCCTCTTGCGTATTCATGATCGACCTCCGACAAGGACGAGCTTCGCAACTCCCAAATTCACACGGGAGACCCGCGGCCTCCCGGAGCGTACAGCCTTGTTAGGCACCCTCCGCGCTCGCGTCCCTTGGCAAGCCCTTCCGCTTCTGGAAGTGAAGCTTGAGGTTCTGGAGGGAATTCTCGAGGCGTCGTCGCCACCCCGGCCGCATGAGGAGAGAGTCCAGCAGGGCACCCAGCACCGGTACGGGCAGGCTGTACTCCAGCACATAAGTAAGGCGTGTCGTCTTGCCCTTTGCCTCGAACACCCATTGGGTCGTGTGCGGCGGGCCCTTGATGACTACGCCCCTCCAGCCGACGTTCTCCACGAAGTCGTGGATCTCCGTCTCAAGGTTGAGAGTCACGCCCGCCACCCAAGACTTGTACGCGTATCGCGTGCCATTGCCTCGCGTCAACTCGGTCGTCGGCCTAAAACTGGAGACACCCTCCCACCAGTCCTCCCATCGCCGCCAGTCCGAGGCGAATGCGAACACTTCTGCAACCGGCGCGTCGATATCCACGCTTGCCTCGACTCGCGTCATACAGTCCCCTTAGCCTCCCTCCAACCACTCGGGTGCGTAACGGTTTGGCGAATGCCTGCAGGCCGCGGGAGGGGACCGTCAGGTGCACCGCCTTGTCAGACACCCGCTTGGTTGCCCCTACCCGGTTGACGTGAATAGCCACGCCACTCGACCCGGAGGTTTTCGGCCGGGACCTCCGTTCCAGATCGTCCATCGATTCTGTTGAAACCATGGCTGCGTCAAGTGCTGGGGCTCGGCGGGCGGCTTCCATCCACCATCGTGGCAGTGGCTGAGGAGAATGCCATCTTGACCAAGACGTTTTGCGAGTTCACCCAGAACGGCTCCAATATCGTGGTTGAAATAGAGCTGAGCAGTACGTCGCTCTATGGTCACATCGAAGGGTCCAGGACATACGGTGGAATCCAGAATATCACCCGCCACAAAGTCAACGTGTCCCCCGGGCCGGCGCATTTCTGGTTCACAGAAATACTCGAAACCTTCAGCAGGTAACTCGAATCCTCGAGCGATTTCGACCGCTTGAGGTGATATATCCAAAGCGATGACCTCGAATCCGGCCTGAGCGAGGGCCCGAGGCTCTTGGGAGATTCCGCTGCCTGCGCACAGGACATTTGTCATTCCTTCGGAGTTCATCACTTCGACGAGATCCCGATCGTCGCAGAACATGTCGAACAGCGGCGGCCCAAGCCCGTGTCTGACCTGCTCCGTCCAATACTGGTCCCAGGCGGAGGCATCGTGTGGGTCCATGGGCGAATTCAGCCAGTCCAAGTCTGTGCCGTCCGCGAGTCGCGGCTTCAGATTGAGACGCCACTCGACATGGTCAAACAATTGCTTGGGCTTTGAGAACATCCCGTCGCTCCAGTGGAGCTAACTCGAGCGCGTTCAGCAGCGGCTCCGCGCAGCGGAACTGTCCACTGCAACGCGGGGGCAGCAGCGCTCGCTACGGCGCACTCCAATTGCGCCTGAAGTTGTCTCCAAGGTCAAAGATGAAGTCCTTCACGAGGAAGACCTTGCCGCCCTTGATATTCACGACCGTTACGCCGCTGTTTTGGCCTACACGTCCCTCTCGGTTGGTGAGCTGGATATTCCAGTGCACGGCGACCACGTTGGTGCCGGAAAGATCAAAGATGTTCCGTACGCAGAGGTCTTGAATGTCGAATCTGATTCCTGGGAACTGCTCGAAGAAATGGCGGAACCAGCCTTCGACGGCGCTCTTGCCCTGGAAGGTTCCGCTTTCAGGGATTTCGCCGGGATAGACAAACACACCGTCGTCCCGCCAAGCCGACATGAACTTCGGCAGATCATGCTGGTTCAACGCATCAAAAGCGTCAGCCAGCGCTTTCCTCGCCACAAGGGCTCCGATCATACGGCCCTCCTCTCGAGGTTCGACTCCCGATTGCCAAGGGTTCCGGGCCCCGACAAACCACCTGCGACTGCCTGATGCTGCCCAACAATGATTGGATTGCCCGGCATGAAATCCGCAACCCTGGCTTCTGACCCTCATATCGATCGCGGCTCGATGAGTGAAGAGGAACTGGACTGGATGCGCCGGATCGGCAACCACATCCATGCCAAAGCATGAAAAACTCGCCGCGGAGCGTACTCGCAGCACTGGTCGGCATTCAGATGAAAGTGCCCTCGGGGAAAGTAATGACCATTTTCCTGTCAGTGATTCTTCCTCTGGCATTGCCGGGGCACGGGCAGTCTCCAC
>JAIQEZ010000051.1 GCA_020073545.1 Terriglobia bacterium
TCGAAGATTGAATGCTGTCCCGCCAACCCCCTGCGGCTTCTGCAGAGGATTTCAGAATATCGTGACTGTTTTGGATGCGCCGGTCGACCAGTGGCGAAACGCGCCGCTCGCAGATCGGCGCGGCAACAGCGGTCACTGTACTTCGAAAACGTCTGCAGCTCGCACCCACCAAGCCCGGCCGCCAAGAATGGATGTTGGATTCGGTATCAGGGCCAAGGCTGCACCTCCGCTACAGCACTCCAAGGCGCCTCCGGCGCACTCAACCCGCCGACTATTTTCATGGCAGCAAAGTCCAATCTTGCACTGGCCGTTTCCCGCTTCCCAAGTCTTGGAGGTTTGGCGCACGCTTTGAGGCGTGGCCGATCGCCATATTCAGCCACTCAGGGCGCGGCGGTTCCCTCTCCCCGCGCCGTTGATCCTGAGGGGATGTCTTTCGGAGAAACTGCGGGAATCAAGCGCCCTCCCGTCATATAGTATTCCGCTCCTCGCCAGCGGACGCGGTTTCGGAAATGGCTGCCCAGCCAGATGATGAAGGAGAAGGCATCCCAGAGCGGGACCAGCCACCACCGCCGTTTGAGCCGCGAGTCGCGCAGTCCCCGGACTCCAACCGTCCATGCCACTGCGGCGCGCAGCATCAGGTAGGCTGCTACGAAGCTCAACGCGCAGAGGCGTGTAGGGGCAAGAATCGCGGCGAGCAAGGTCCACGGCAAACCCAGGGTGGCGCCATATCCCAGGTATCCCAGGGGCCTTGACTGGTGAGCTATCATCCCCCAGCGCAGATGATGGTCGAAGAATTCGCGCAGACTCTGCACTGGGCACATCGTCTGGACGGCGCCATTCACCAGCTCGACCCGGTGTCCCCGCGCGGCAATGCGACTGCCCAGCGCGTGATCGTCCGCAGCGACATCGGCGAGCGCCTCAAAGCCACCGATTTCCGCCAGGCACTCGCGCCTGACCGCCATCGTCGCGCCCAGTGCGAAGCGCACTCCTTCCAGTTGCCGGGCCACCAGCACGGAAGCCATGAAATCGCTGCTCAGGTTGATGGCCTCCAGTTTCGACCACAGGCAGCGCGGCGCAATTCCCGTGTAGAGACTCGTGACCGCCCCGACTCGCGCCTCGCGGAATGGCGCTGCTACCGACCGCAGGTAGCCCGGACCGACGCGAATATCAGCGTCAGAGACGACGAGCACGCTGTGCTTTGCAGCCCGAGCCAGACCGCAAAGCTTGCTGACTTTGTCGTTGGAACCACACCTCTCAGCCACGACCACGAGGCGAATGGAAAGCCGGGGAAAATCCGCGATCAGTTTCCGGATCTCAGGGACAACCGGGTCCCGCTCGCTCGAAACGCCGAACAGAATCTCGTATTCGGGGTAATCTTGCCGGCAGAAGCTCGAGAAGTTTTCGTAGGCTTCCGGCTCAAGCCCCTGGACGGGTTTCAGGATGCTGACGGGCGGAGTGAAATCGCCAGGCGCCGAGTCGTGCCGGCTGAAAAAGCGGCGCGCCGAGAGGATGACCGCCAGGTAATACAACGAAGGCATCGCCGCGGTCACCAGAATCGCCCACTTGAGTATAGTCAGGAACAATTCGCGCTCCTTCTACCCAAAGCACACCAGCGTCACGCCCGCGGAGACCAGCCCGATCCCCGCCCAGCGCCGCGGCGTCAACCGCTCCCCCAGCAGATATTTCCCACCGAGCGCGCCGGTTACATAGCCGAGCGCCGTGGCGGGAATCACAAAACTCACCGCTTCCCAGGAGAGCAAGGCGAGCAGCGAGCAAAACGCCAGCGCCATCTGCGCGATGCCAACCCACATCCAGCCCTCGCGGAAAGCTCGGCCCAGGACGCGCAGAATCGCCAGGGGAGCGAAATTCTTCACTTCGCCGACACGTTTCATGGCATGTGCGGCGGCAAGGTCGCCGCCCGTCCCGGCGAGCACTAGAATCACGAGCGCCACAGCGGTGCGCATGGTCAATCCTTCTTCGTCGTGTTCGCAGGCGTGCTCCCGACGAGCACGACTCCCAGGCAAATCAACCCGACTCCCAGCCAGCGCAGGCTGGTCACGGTTTCACGCAGCAGGAAATGCCCGAGTAGTGGAATGAAGAAATACATGGAAGCGGTGGCAGGCAAAACGTAGCTGAAGTCTGCCCATGACAACACCAACATGAACGCGGCAAGAAACAGCAGCATGCTCACGATCCCGAGCCAGATCCAAAGGCTCGTGAATACCTTTAGAAAAACGGCGTGCAAAGTCGCCGTCGACCAGTCCGGGATGGCGCCGATCTGCTTCATCCCTGCGCTGAAAAACAGGTTTCCCGCCGAGCCGGAAACCACGAGCACGGCCACCAGGATGGATGTCTTTACGAAACGGGTTTTGGAGGGTGTCATGAATGTGAGGTCGCGTTCGGGATACCGGCAGGAGAGCCTTTGCGGGCGTACCGCCAGCGCTCGGAGCGGATGCGCAAATACTCTACTGCCTCTTCATACAGGCGCTTGCGGTCGTGGGAATCCCACAGCGCCTTGCGGACGATGCGCCACACCACGCGCGGACGAAAGTAGTACGCATCATAGAAGTGATTCATCCCCGCCATCATCTCTTCAACGCTCAGGCCAGGATAAGACAGATGCGGCAACTGGTGTCCGCCCTCATCGGCGCGTGTCTCCGACGCCAGGTAACCGTTTTTCACAGCGTAGTCGTACAACTCCGTCCCCGGGTAGGCGTGAACCACGGACACTTGCACCGTTTCCGGGTCAAGCTCTTTGGCGTACTCGATGGTGCGCTCGATGGTCTGCTCCGTCTCCCCAGGAAGGCCAATGATAAAGTCCGCGTGCACCGCCAGGCCCACTTGCCGGCAATTCTTGACAAAGGCGCGGCCCATTTCGACGGTCGTGCCCTTCTTGATGTTCTTCAGGATTTGGGGATCACCCGACTCGAAACCGACAATCAGCAGGCGGGCGCCCGCCTCCGCCATGGCCTTCAGCGTTTCGTAATCACTGTGAACGCGCGCATTGCATGACCAGCGAAAAGCCAGCGGCCGGAGTTTCGCACAGAGATCCAAGACCCGATCCTTGCGGATGTTAAAGGTATCGTCGTCGAAGAAAAACTCCTTGGCCTGCGGAAACAGCTTGAGCGCTTGCCGGACCTCGGCCGCAACATTGTCTGACGAGCGCACCCGCCAGGCGTGGCCAGAAAGGGTCTGTGGCCAATGGCAGAAGGTGCACAGCGCCGGGCAGCCTCGGCTCGTGTAGAAAGCCACGTACGGGTGGAGCAGAAAAGGAATGTTGTAGTTCTCAATCGTCAGGTCGCGCTTATAAACCTCCGTCGCAAAAGGCAGCCGGTCCAGCTCCTCGGTCTCCAGCGGCGGCCGAGCTGGGTTATGAATGACCTGGCCATCCTTACGGTAGCTGACACCGCTGATGGTTTCGAGCGGTTTCCCCTGCGCGAACTCCACTACCGGAAGGTCAAACTCGCCGCGCACCACGAAATCAATGTCCGTGCTGGCGCGAAGGCTCTCCGTGGGCCGAGTCTGAACGTCCGGACCCACGAAGGCCACCTTTAGATCCGGCTTGGCCTCCTTCATCCGCCGCACGATGCGAACGTCACTCTCGAAGCCCACGGCGGAAGTAAACAGCACGAGGAAATCGTAATCGCTGGCGATACGCACCGTCTCCGCCTGCGTGATTTTGTGTGGCGGGGCGTCCACGAGGCGGCTGCCCGGTAACATGCCGGCGGGATAACTCAGCCACACCGGATACCAAAAGGAGTTGATTTCCCGGGTGGCAGGCCACCGCGAACCCGCCCCTCCGTCGAACTTGTCGAAGCTCGGCGGATTCAGGAAGAGCGTCTTCATGACAGACGACATGCACATCCCCCGCTGGACCAGGAACCTGATTGCCCTACGACCTGCAGGCGGGCCGCCCTGCCTATCTTACTCGAAACGCCTGAACCAAAACAGTGCTCCTCGCAGTTCCCTGGCAAATGCGTGTAAAGGATCGACGAAGTGTTTCAAAACGCGTCGGCGGGGTGTACACTCGCGGCGGGCGTTCCCAAGGGGAAGGCCTAGTGATTTTTCCACCCATTCGAATTCGCTGGTCACACAAGGAGCAGGCATGAGGAAAGAACTCGGTCTAGGTTTCCTGGTCTTTGTCTTGTTGTTTTCTCTAGTGGGTCTCGTCCAGTCTCAGACGCCCACGCACTCCAAAGCCAACCCCACCATCGCCGCACGCGCGGCCACGTCGGCGAGCCCGAGCGCGGCCCCCGAGGACGTGGGCCTTTCGTCCGAGCGCCTGGAGCGCATCGCGAGCGCCATCCAGAGAAGCATCGACGACGGGCGCATCGCCGGCGGCGTCAGCCTGGTGGCGCGGCACGGCAAGATTGCTTACCTGAAAGCGGTCGGCATGGCTGACCGTGACGCCAAGAAGCCCATGCGCACGGACAGCATCTTCCGCATCTGTTCCATGTCCAAGCCCCTCACCAGCGTCGCCGTCATGATGCTTTACGAGGAGGGGCGGTTCACCCTGAACGAGCCGGTCTCCGACTTTCTCCCGGAGTTCAAGAACATGAAGGTCCTCGACCCGCCTTGGCCGCAGGACAAGACTTCCCCGCCGGGAGCGCTGGTGGATGCCAAGCGCCCCATCACCATCTTCCATCTGCTCACGCACACCTCTGGACTGACGTATGGCGGCGCACGCCTAAGCAAGGCCTACCGCGACGCGGGCGTCACTACCGGCCTGATTCAGCAGGAAGGCACGATCGCCGAGGGAGTGAAAAGGTTGGCGACTGTGCCCCTGCTCTTCCAACCCGGAGATGTCTGGGAATACAGCCTGGCGGACGACGTGCTGGGTCGGTTGGTGGAAGTGGTTTCCGGCATGCCCTTTGACAAGTTTCTCGAGGAGCGCCTCTTCAAACCCCTGGGAATGAAGGACACGTGCTTCTTCCTGCCAGAAGAGAAAGTGGCGCGGTTGGCAACGACCTACACGTACTATGCGGGCAAGGGGCTGCAGCCGATTCTGGACGGGCAGGTCGTAAAAGAAAGTGACTCCGATACCGGTTACTCCGCGGACTATCCCTACCGCGGGCCAAAAACCTACTTCTCCGGAGGCGCCGGCCTTTGCTCGACAGCGGAGGATTACTATCGCTTCTGCCAGATGATGCTGAATGGCGGCGAGCTGAACGGCGTGCGCATCATCAGCCGCAAGTCCGTGGAGTTGATGAGCCAGAACCACGTGCAAGGCAAACTCGACGACTTCGGCTACGGCCTGGGGTTCGGTGACACCAGCGAACCCAAACAACTGACGGAACTCGGCTCCGTGGGCACCTATTACTGGGGCGGTTTTTTTTACACCACTTTCGTGATCGACCCCAAAGAAGACCTGATCGCCATCTTCATGGGGCAGCTCCACCCCACGGGAGGACTGAACCTCGACTCCAAAGCCATCCGGCTGGCGTACCAGGCCATCAAGGATTGAGCGCGCCGACGCGAGCGCCAACTGTTTTGCGCCCCTCCCCATGGGTGTAGGGACGTGCGGACCCCAGGAGCACACGTCTTGCTGAACGGAAAGCGAATCTTCGTCGTGATGCCCGCCTACAACGCTGTCCAGACGCTGCGGTGGACTTCGGCCGAGCTGCCGCGGGACATCGTTGACGACGTACTGGTGGTCGACGACCACAGTTCCGACGCCACCGTGCAATTGGCGCGCGAGCTGGGCCTGACCACCTTCGTGCACCACCAAAACCTCGGCTACGGTCGCAATCAGAAAACCTGTTACCGCGAAGCCTTGCGCCGGGGCGCCGACGTTGTGGTGATGCTGCACCCCGATTACCAGTATTCTCCCCGGCTGGTCACCGCCATGGCCAGCCTGATCGCCTATGGCGAGTACGACGTGGTGCTGGGCTCCCGGATTCTCGGCCACGGGGCGCTGGCTGGCGGCATGCCACTGTATAAGTACGTTGCCAACCGGCTGCTGACCTTCTTCCAGAATCTCCTGCTCAATTACAAGCTCTCGGAATACCACACCGGCTACCGGGCTTTTTCGCGGGAAGTGCTCCAGGCCCTGCCCCTGGAAGAGAATTCCGATGATTTTGTCTTCGACAATGAGCTGCTGACGCAGGCGATTTACCTGCGCTATCGCCTGGGGGAGGTGTCTTGCCCCACCAAATACTTCCCCCAGGCGTCGTCGATCAATTTCGTCCGCAGCGTAAAGTACGGGCTGGGGGTAGTGGCCACCTCGCTGAAGTTTCGGCTGCAGAAAATGGGCCTCGGGCGGTTCCGCATCCTCAATCCGCGCGGGCGAAAACTGCTGGAGCACTATTACCATGAGGTCAGGGATTCCAGCCCGCAGGAGGGCCACTCCTAAGGAAGCGGCGCGAATAACCTTTTCATAGACGTCAGCGAGGACGCCGACATCATGAAGAACACTGCCGTGGGACGCGCGTGCTACCGGGCGGTGGGCCATGCCGCTCCTATGGGGAACAATTGCTCCGGGAGCCGACAACCGGTAGAATATCAGTAGGAGCCCTTACCTGAAGGACGGGAACCACGACTCGGTGCTGCGTGGGTGGTGATTTCCGAGCTGAAGGCGCGCCGGGTCCGGCCAGGGGTCCCGGCGGCGACCGACTGGCGGACGGTCGTATATGGACAACCACCCCTTCTCACACACGGCGACTTCGCAAGAATCGCCCTCAAGCCTGAGGCGGAGTACGCGGATTGAATTCGTCACCCCCGTATTCCTTTCCGGCCGGGATGCCGCTGGCGAGCGATTTCGCGAGCTGACTCAGACTGTGCTGGTGAACCTGCACGGCTGCAAGCTGCGGACGTCCTATCATGTCCTGGTCGGGATGGTCGTTACGCTGGAATGTCCCAAGGCGGGCACGACGGGCAAGGCGGTCTGCGTTAAGGTTTGGGATGCGCCGGCGGGAGTAGTCGGGCACGAGATTGCCGTCCAACTGATTAGACCCCGGAACTTGTGGAGCGTGCCCGACCCGCCTGCCGACTGGGAAACCGTCGCCAAGACCATGGTGGAGGGACCCACGGTTCAAGCAGAATCCCCCACCCAGGCTGCGGCGCCTCCCTCACCCGCTGCACCCCCTCCCTCGCCCGTTGCACCCCCTCCCGTTCCCCTGGCGGAGACATCCCCTCTCGGAACCCTTACGGTCGACCTGCGGCTGGCTGAACTCGAGGGACGCTCCGCACAACTGCTGGAGTCCTTTCTCGATATCATGTACAGCCAAGCTGAGGAGATTACACGCACCTGCCTGGAGGAGTTGCGCCAGCAGGTGGAGGTCCTCCTCCGGGATGCGGAGGAGCGGCTGCGGCAGAGCTTCCATCAATCCTACGAAGCGTCGGCGTCATCTCTGACGGGCCTGGAGGGTGATCTTATCGACCAAATGACCTCCCGCAGCGCTCAACTGATCCGCTCCGCAGAGGAAGCCTTGCGAGCTCGCTCCCGCGAACTGCTTGGCACCCAGGACAGACCCGCTCCAGCGCAGCCTTCCAAACAGGCCTCGCAGAAGTGATCCGCCTTTTCGATCCCACACGGAACTGCCTCGCCCGGCGTCGTACTTAAGTCTTTGTCCATCGGGTCTTGCCCGGCTAACTTCGCAAGCATGGAATGGAGGGCCGGGTGTGCGCGCATGTTGTGGGCCAAGTCGCGCATCCTCTTTGATATAATAAGAAAGTTGAGGCAGAGGGGGCAGTCCGTCTTTAGTTTGCATGATTCAGGTTGGTTCGGGGCTTACTTGCAGTCGAGATGCTTTTGCCTTACACCGCTTCTCTATCCGGTATTTGTGCGGCAGTGGGGGCACCTCACGGCTTTGACTTCCCGACTTCGTCCCGATGCATGCAAAAGTGGGTAAGCCACGGTCTGATCCGATCTCAAGAGGCACCTTAAGAGGAGTTCGATGGCAACCACTCACGTTGAGCCCAAAGAAGCTGCGGCGCCCGCGGGCCAGGCGCGCAGCGTGAACGACCTGAGCATTCAGGTGGCAACCGTAAACGGCTCTGGCAGCCAGACCGCCAACTTGGTCTTGCTCCGAGCGATTTTCCAGATGGGAATTCCGGTCTCAGCGAAGAATCTTTTCCCTTCCAACATTGCCGGGCTTCCCACTTGGTTTACGATCCGGGCCTCCAAGCATGGTTACATCGCACGCCGTAAGGACAGCGAGTACGTGGTGGCAATGAACCCGGAGACCGCCGAGGAAGACGTGCAAGGCCTCAAACCCGGAGCCGCCTGCGTTTACGACGAGCGGCTGAATTTGAAGCGCCTGCGCGATGACGTAATTTTCTATCCCGTGCCCTTTGATCAGCTCGTGACGCCGATTTGCCCGGATGCCCGGTTGCGCAAGTTGGTCCGCAACATGATTTACGACGGCGTCCTGGCCAAGCTGCTGGGCATCGACATGGAGGAAATCCACACGGCGCTCCAGAAGCAGTTCCGGAAAAAGGCCAAGGCGGCGGAGCTCAACTGGAACGCCGCTCGCGTCGGCTATGAATTCGCTGAGAAGAACCTGGTGAAGGCGGATCCGTACTTCCTGGAGCGCATGAACGCCACGCAAGGCAAAATCCTGATTGAAGGCAACGCGGCGGCGGCCCTTGGTTCGATGTTTGCGGGCGTCACGGTGGTGACCTGGTACCCCATTACGCCCTCCTCGTCGCTCTGCGAAACGCTTATCGAGTACATGAAGCGCTATCGCCTTGACAAAGAAACGGGGAAGGCGACGTTTGCCATTGTGCAGGCGGAAGATGAGCTGGCCGCCCTGGGAATGGCGCTTGGGGCGGGCTGGGCCGGGGCGCGCTCCATGACTTCGACGTCCGGGCCAGGCATTTCCTTGATGGCGGAGTTCGTGGGTTTTGGTTATTACGTGGAAGTCCCCGCCGTCATCTTCGATGTCCAGCGCGTGGGACCCTCGACGGGCCTGCCCACGCGCACCGCGCAGGGCGACATCCTCTCGACCGCCTTCCTTTCGCACGGCGACACCAAGCATCCGATGCTGCTGCCTTGCTCCGTGAGCGAATGCTTCACCATGGCGACTGAAGCCTTCGATCTCGCCGAGGAGCTGCAGACCCCCATTTTCGTGATGTGCGACCTCGACTTGGGTATGAACACCTGGATGTCAGACCCCTTCCCGTATCCCGCCAAGCCGATGGCGCGCGGCAAAGTGCTGAGCGCCGAGGAAGTGCGGCGCATGGGTGGCTTCGAGCGCTACAAAGACGTGGATGGTGACGGCGTCGGCTACCGGACGCTCCCTGGCACGCCGGACCGCCTGTGCGGGTGGTTTGCCCGCGGCAGCGGCCACAATGAGAAAGCCATTTACAGCGAGCGGCCCGAGGTCTATGTGAACAACGTCGACCGGCTGGCCCATAAGTTTGAAACCGCACGCCTGAAAGTGCCCGGCCCCGTCATCATCGAATCCGAGAGACACAAAGTGGGCATCATCGCTTACGGCACCAGCCATTGGGCCGTCGAGGAGAGCCTCGACCAGTTGCGGCGCGAGCACGATATCGACGCGAGTTACTGCCGCCTGCGCGCATTTCCCTTTCATCCTCAGGTTCACGATTTCCTTCACCGTCACCAACGCGTGTACGTCGTCGATCAAAACCGCGACGCGCAGATGCTGGGCCTGCTCCGGCTGGAATGCGACGCTGACGAAATCAGAAAGTTGCGCAGCGTCCGCCATTACGACGGCTTGCCCATCGACGCGCGCACGGTTACTGACCAAATCGCTACCCAGGAGGCTGCGAACTAATATGGCGACTACCGCCGTTCCCGCTTCGCCGGCCGCGAAGACCAACCGCATTGGCCTGGAAATCGTCCAGTACAAGGGCAACAAGAGCACCCTGTGCGCGGGCTGCGGCCACAACGCGATTTCCGAGCGCATCATTGAAGCCTGTTTCGAAATGGGTGTCGAACCCCACCGCGTCGCCAAGCTTTCCGGAATCGGCTGCTCCTCGAAGAGCCCGGCCTACTTCCTGAACTCCGCCTACGGTGTGAACGCGGTCCACGGACGTATGCCCTCCGTGGCCACGGGAGCCCTGCTGGCCAACCACCACCTGATCGCGCTGGGCGTGAGCGGCGACGGCGACACCGCCTCGATCGGCATCGGCCAGTTCGTGCATTTGATGCGGCGCAACCTGCCCATCCTTTACGTCATTGAGGACAACGGCGTGTACGGCCTCACCAAAGGGCAATTCTCGGCCACCGCGGATGTCGGCTCCAAACTCAAGACCGGAGTCGCGAACGACCTGCCGCCCATCGATACCTGCGCTCTGGCCATCCAGCTCGGCGCCACGTATGTCGCCAGGTCTTTTTCCGGCGACAAGAAGCAATTGCTGGCGCTCCTCAAGGGCGCGCTCGCGCATCACGGAACTTCCATGCTCGACGTGATCTCGCCCTGTGTCACCTTCAACGATCACGAAGGTTCCACCAAGTCCTACAGCTATGTGAAGGACCACGATGAACCGATCGCGGACGTGAGCTTTGTCCCGTTCTTCGAAGACATTTCCGTGGAGTATGATCCGGGGACGACCACCGACATCACTCTACACGACGGTTCGCACCTGCTGCTCCGCAAGCTCGCTACGGACTACGACCCCACCAACAAAGGAGAAGCGCTGCGCGCGCTCACGGAAGCTCACGACAAGGGCGAAATTGTGACCGGACTCTTCTATGTCGATACCGAACGGCCGAGCTTCATTGACCTATTGAATGTCGTCGATGAGCCGCTGGCGACGCTGCCGGAGTCCAAGGTGCGCCCGCCCAAGGAAGTCCTGGACCAGGTGATGCAGTCGCTGATGTGAGGTAAGGTTGTGCAGGGGTACGGCTTGCCGTACCCTTTCCCAGTAGCAGGACGCAACGAGGGTAGGGCAACCTCTCCCGGCGAAGTCGGAAGCCCTACCCCTACACGGTCTGCAGCGCGGCGAGCGCTGCCCCGATTCATTTCTTCGGGCAATCAAACACCAATTTGAAACTGTCCGCGCCTTCGCCCGGGGCAACGTCGGCGCGCTCTTGCTGCTCGTGGCAGCCACGCCGCTTGAGCGCCACGAAGTTGCGGCCGGGGATGAGTTCCATCACGGCCATGCCATCGTCGGCGGTCGCGGCCTTGACGTCGTCGAGCACCGACCCGTTCGCCCAAGTGGCATCGAGCGTGACCTTATCGGCCGGCTGGCCGGACGTGTCGACTATTTTGAACAGCACGGGTTTGTGCAGCACTTTCTGCGGTTCGTAGATTTCCGGCGGGTACAGGACAAGTTGCGTGCCCGCGCGGGGCGTCGCGGAGGTAAGTTCCACGTGCTGAAAAACCGCGGTGTCCGCGGTGGCGCCCTCGTGGCGTGCGGTGACCCAATAGAGGCCGAGGGGCAGATGGTCAAAGGAGAAGCGCCCGTCCGGTCCGGTGATCTGCTGACCGATCAGCCGCTCCTGCTCGTCGCTGAGCGAAATTCGTATCGCCGTGCGCGGCTGCAGGTCCGCCCCGACCGCCGATCCCGCCGCTACTCCCACGGCGTCGCCAGGAGCCGGGCGCAGTTCTATCGCCAGGACGTTGCTAGTTACCTCTCCCTGCCAGAGCGTGGCGCCCAGGTTGCGCTGGAATTCGTCGGCGTTGGAAAAGCTTGCCTCGTAGATCACCGCCAGTTGGTAAACTCCCCAGATGGGTTTGTGGCCCTCCGCCAACGCCGGCCTCAAAGGTAGGATCGCCTTCTCTTCGTAATCATCGCCTGCCGCCAGCTTCACGAGCTTGGGCTTCGGTAATCCAACATACTCGAGCGCCGTTCCTTCCGCCGGCGAGGTCGCCGCTTGCGCAACCGCTGCATCTGCCGGCTGCAGCTTGACCTCCAGGGTCGATTCGCCGGAGGTTTCCGCAGGGCGATTCTCGTCGTAAACACGCTCGACCGGGGGGCGTTTGGCGCGTGCGCGCCGATAGAGCCAGAGCGTGTGAGGGGAGGCATTGTGAAGGTGTAGTGTGATGCGCGCAGGGTAGGGTTCAGTGAGTGCCTGCTGCTCGATGGAGATCAGCAACTTCAGTTCGGGCGGGTTGCTTTCGCTTCTGGCCGGCGCCGCAGGCAGGATGGAGGGAAGCCACGCGAAGCCAAGCGCTACAGCAAGCCCAAACGTTCCAAATCTTCCCTTTGCCATCGGGCCTGTATCTCGATCATGCTGCGAAGTGTCTTCAGTACCCAAGTCCAAGATCGAGGCCCGCAGCTTCGGCGAACGCCCGGAAGTCCCGGTCTCGCGTGAGGAGAGAAACGCCTCGATCGATACAACTCTGGGCAATCAGCGCGTCGCCGAGCCGCGCCTTGCGGCGCTTTGCCAGCACTTTCGCCCGCAACACTCCTGCCCGTTGCCAATAGCCAGAGCCGATCTCGATTAGAGGAACTTCTGAGAGAGTTTCGGCAACGCCTGAAGGAAGCTTCGGGTCGCTTAGCAACTCGGTGAGCACAGCCGGCACCATGAGCACCTGCCCGCCTTCCAGCGCCCTATCGAGCAGCAGTGTATCCTCGCCTCCGCTGCCTTCCAGAAAGGCGACCCACGTGCTCGTGTCGGCCGCGATCATCGGTCGGCCTTCAGCTCTGCCAAGGTGCGTGTGAAGCGAACCCTGCCTCGGAGTTGGCGTAGGCGAGCATAAGTCCGCGATGCCGCAACTAGGTGCAGTCCGGTCCGGACGGTCTGGGTGATGCTGGTACCGCTGGCTCGTTGCGCCTTCTCGAGCAGCTCCTGCGGTACCTCTACGGTGATCTTACGCGCTGTCTCCATGACATCTTATCGTACCATATTCGAGACCAGCCTTGAATATGGTATTTCCTGCCGAACCGTTTTCACAGTACTCGCAAGATTAGGCACTTCAGGTAATGCGTTTCCGGAACGGTGAGCAGAATGGGATGGTCGCGCGACTGTGTGCGGCGCTCGACGACGCTGACGGTGCGGTGGGCGTCGAGCGCGGCGTCAGCGATCACCCCGAGCAAGTCGGCTTCACTCACGTGGTAGGAGCACGAACACGTAAGGAGATAGCCGCCGGGGTTTAGAATCTTTAGCGCGCGCAAATTCAGTTCCTTGTAACCGCGCAGCGCCGATTCCAGGCTCGCTTTCTGCCGCGCGAAGGCGGGAGGATCGAGCACTACGGTGTCGAAGCGCTGTTTTTCCTGGTCGGCGGCTTTGAGGAAGTCGAAGCAGTTCGCTTCCTTCCACTCCAGGTTGGTGAATCCGTTCAGGTCTTGATTCCGGCGCGCCAGCGCCAGCGCATCCGCGGAGGTTTCCACGCCCAGAACGGATTCGCAACGCGACGCCAGCGTGAGCGCAAAACCGCCCGTGTAGGTGAAGCAATCGAGCGCGCGCCCGCGCGCATAACTCGCCGCCGCGGCGCGATTCTCGCGCTGGTCGAGGAAGCCGCCGGTCTTCTGCCCGCGAAGCAAGTCAAAGCAGAACTTCACGCCGTTCTCTTCCACGACCACTTCGCGGATTTCCTCGCCTGCCAGCACGCCGGTCTGTTCCGTCAGGCCCTCGAGGGCGCGCACCGCGGCGTCGTTGCGTTCGATGATGGAGAGGGGTACGAATCCCTTCCGGAGGATTTCGACGATCGCAGGCTTCAAGCGGTCCATGCCCTGGCTGAGAGTCTGAATGACCAAGCAAGTCCCGTAGCGGTCGATGATGAGAGAGGGAAGCAGATCGCCTTCGGCAGCTACCAGTCGATAGGCCTGCGCTCCTGCTGCGATTTGCTCGCGGAAGGCGGCGGCGGCGCGGATGCGCTCGGCGAGGAATGCGTCGTCAAAGGGTCGATCCTCGCGGGTCAGAAGTCGCAGCGCGATTTGCGACTTGCTGGAGTAAAGCGCCTGCCCCCAAAAGCGCTTCTTGCGGTCGAGCAGGCGCACCACCGCGCCCGGCTCGGCTGCGGAGACGTCGGCAACGTCGGCGCGATAGATCCACGGGTGGCCGGAGGCGATGCGCTCGATGCCCCGCGCTGTAATGGTCACTGCGGGCAGACTCATTTCGTAACTTTACCATACTCCGTTCTCATTCCCGCACGGGCGGATCTACACATCGCGGTACGTCCACCCCCGTCTAACGCTCAAATCATGATTCATCTCTGGCAGTTTGTGCGTCGCTCCATGAGCCACGCCGAATTTCGCCGGGTAAATTAAAAGGGATGGCAAATCAGCCTGCTCGCGGGCTGAAATCCAAGCCTCCCCAGAAAGGAGGCGACCACGAAGTGAAAAGACGTTTCATTTTCGTGATCGTTATCCAGGTTGGGGACGAACTAATCGTCCTCATCTGGATATAAGCTGGGTGGCCCCCGCCGACGATACGGCTAGGGGCCACTCTTTCGCGGAGAGTGTATCGCGTTGGGCACGGAAACTGCTTTATGAGCGGTCGAGCGCCGTGGAGTCCGATTCTCCCACTCTCCGCAAACATATAGATAGCCCTCTTCTTCTGGAATATACTTGCGACACAATTTGTGAAGCCAGGACCTCAATCGCTTTGGGGGCTAGAATGAACAGGATCATCGCTTTCGCTATCATCCTCTTAGCAGCTCTTTGTGTGGGTTGCCGCCACTCTGAATCCACACCGGAAGAGAGTCCACCACCGTCAGCATCTTGGTTCAATCCGAGCCACCAAGCTTTGACCGATGCAGTAACAGCGGGGTTTCAGGGACGAGAACCGGAAGGATTTAAAATATATCAAAACGACGACCCTACATTTACGAAATGCTTGCACAAGGTGAGCGCAGTAATTGTATTCAGCCCCTTATCGGCTGCTCAACGCTTCGGATACGACCGAAGAAAAGAATTTGGTTCGGCACCGACGCTTGGCGATGTTGCAAGTTACGGAAATTCCGCATCGATTTCGGTTTACTACGGAGCCAGCAGCCCTGACGACCAAGCAAGCATAGCTGTCTCTGTAGGCGATACCCTATACAAGCCAAGGAAGACTGGGATGTCCAACAGCGAGGCCATATCATGTGAATCTGAGACTATACCGCCAGCTTGGAGCCTCACGATATACACCGTCTTCGAAGGGCAGAATGCACTTCCTGCATCGGGGAAAGGCAGGGTGATTGTGCGCAGAAACGGAATGGAAGACGCGAACTTCGACATTGATTTTGATTCGATTCCATCCTCAGTGAGCACCCCACAATAGGAGACGCGTATGGTTGCTCAACAGGGAGCAGGCAATATCCAACACATCAAAGGCAGGCATCAGCCTTTTCTCTTATGCGAGAATGAGCAATGCGAGTTTCATGTAAGGCCCATTCTGCTCCCGGGAACCGGCCTTGCGATTAGATTCTCAGATCGAAAGCAGTTGGCCAAGGTCGATTGGCAAGCAGCCGTCGCATGTCCGATTGCTGGGCATGTGTCCGTATACAAACAATCAGACATCCACTGGCTGGATCAGCAGGATCGGGCTCCAGACCCAGACCTCCTGGATTGGTTTTCTGTGGAAATAGAATGTGCGGCCAAAGACTGCGGGGCTCTGGTCACACTCCATATATCCAGTCCCGTGGGCGCAACCAATACTTTGAATTTACCCAATCTTTTAGCCACAAAGGTCGCGTATTCAGGGAAACTCCCTTGCGGTCATTATTTTGTCCCCAAGAGGAAGGAGGCCTGCCACCCTCAAAGGGGCTGGATTGAATAGTCTTACTTGTTCCAGGGGAAACTGTTTCCTCTGCTTGGAAATACTCTTTGGTTTGAATTGAGAAGATTCCTAAATTGACAAGATTCGTCTCAAATGCATAATCGTCCAGGATGCTGATACAATTCCCTCCGGATGCTTCTCGAAGAATTCGACTATACGCTTCCCGCCGAACTTATTGCCCAAAGGCCGCTCGCCGAGCGTGACGCCTCACGCATGTTGGTACTCGACCGCGCGGCGCAACGATTTGAGGATGGATCGTTTCGCGACGTTTCTCGAATTCTGCAGCCGGGCGATCTGCTGGTGTTCAATAACACGAAGGTTTTTCCGGCGCGGCTGCTCGGCCGGCGGCGGGGAGTCACCGCGCAGAAAGTCGGAAAAAACAATCCTGCGTTGCGCGGGTTCCTGACCGGCGAAACCGAGCTAATGCTGACTCAGCAGGAAAGCGAGGATGTTTGGCAGGGGTTGGTCCATCCTGGCCGCAAGGTGCGCACCGGCGAAGTGCTGGTCTTTGGTGACGACGAGTTGCAGGCGGAGGTTCTGGGCCGCGGCGACTACGGGGTGCGCCGGGTCCGGCTGCGCGCCCGGCAGGGAACGCTGGAAGAAACCATCGATCGCCTGGGCCACGTTCCGCTGCCGCCTTACATTCGCCGCAGCGACGAGCCGCACGACCGCACCACGTATCAAACCATTTATGCGAAAGTGCGCGGTGCGGTGGCGGCGCCGACCGCGGGATTTCATTTCACGGAGCAGGTTCTGCGCGCGCTCGACGCGCGCGGGGTCGAAACCTGCGAGATCACGCTGCACGTGGGGCTCGGAACTTTTCAGCCGGTGCGTACCGAGCGCGTCGAGAACCATCGGATGGAGGCCGAGCGATACGAGGTTTCAGAAACCGCTGCGGCAGCAATCAACCGGGCCCGGGACGAGCGCCGGAGGGTAATTGCCGTCGGGACCACCAGCGTCCGCGCGCTCGAGCACGTGGCGCGCCAGCATGGCGGCCGAGTCCTGTCCGGCGGCGGCGAAACCAATCTCTTCATCATCCCAGGATTTGAATTCCTAGTGATTCACGGCCTGCTCACCAACTTCCATCTTCCCCAATCGACCCTGCTTGTGTTGGTTTCCGCGTTTGCCGGCCGGGAACTCGTGCTGCGCGCTTACCGCTACGCGGTGGAAGCACGGTATCGCTTTTACAGCTACGGCGATTGCATGTTGATCCTGTAGTTGATCGGTCAGCATGCTGAATGTGCGATTTCCAGCAAACTGCGCAACCCTCAGGCCCGCGCCTGCATCTGATTTGACTGAAAGCAGAATTTCAGGGTTTTGCTAACCAGATTTGTCGGGGCATGTCAGAACCGTTGTCCGGGGCTTGACGCAAGCCGCCGAATTTTACTCACATGAAAGCAGTGGAGATCAGAAGGATGCTTATGCAGAAGAAACGAGTTCCACCTCTCCCGTTTCTGGTGTTGATCCTGGCAGGTGTGGTGTCACTGGTCAGCATTTATACAGAGCGCAGCTCGCGCGCCAAAATGGCCAAAGAAGATCCCCTGCAAGTGCAGACGGTCGAGCAGGAACGAATGGCGGCACTTTATTTTCGGATCCTGTCCTGGCTTTCCGATGTCGCACCGAAAGGGTCTGCGCCGCCGAAAGCTCCTCCGCAACCCCCTCGCGTGTCCCAAGCTGTGAAGACGTGGCGTGCGCCTACGGACCGAGGCAAGGTTGAACTCTGCGCACTTCCGGCCGAGCCCACGGTCGCGGGGGTCAAACGCCTCGCCCGCAACTTTTAGCCGGCCCTTCCAAGCCCCGCCGGGACACTCGCCCCAGAACAATTTCAGGTCTTGCTTCCGGAAATCTCTGGCGGCTTCTGACCTTGCCCGCTTGGCAAAATGGAGTCGCTGAGGATTTCAGAGCGTCCCCTCGATCTGAGCTATCAGCACTCGGCATTCAGCTTTAACTGACTGCTGATGGCTTGCCGCTACTCGCTTCAACCTTACCAATGAATCCGCACGCGATACTTGAGCACGGCCTCGGCGTTGGCAGCGACCGGCACCGTGAAGCGCGCCGCGAAGGCCGCGGTCTTCTCGTATTTGAAGCTTGAGTCGAGCATCATCCAGTCGCCGCCGATAGGTTCGTTGACGAGGATTGTGATCGGATCCGGCTTATGGTTGCGGAGCGAGATCTCGTAGGCCACTTCCACGTTGTGCGGGCCCAGGCGCTGGTAGTCGGTCTGCTTGCGCTCCGCCACCACGTCGAAGGCATTGCCGATGTGGAGGCTCACGGTTTCGTCCTTGGGCGTGTGGCCGATGCGGTCTTCGCCGATGAATTGCAGGCGGCCCTTGGAATCGCCCTGGTAGACGCGCACCGTTCCGGCGGGCAGGGGAACGCCCAGGGAATTCACTTCCGAATTTTTGAATTTGAGCAGGACTTTGACCGGTTCTTTGACCGGTTGTCCAGGGCTTATTTGGTTCTGGAAGTAATACTGCTGGCCGTCGACTTGGAAGATCTTCTCGACGCTGGCGCCGGCGGCGGCGAGCAGGCTGATTTGCTTGGTTTCGTTATTTTGGATGTCGGTGTGACGCTCGAGCGTGTAGAGGTGATACTCCGAGAGCGCTTCTTGCGCAAACTGCGCTGCTCCCACAGCCTCTGCCTTCATGGCCATGGCGCGCACCATGGGGGCTGGCGGCGCGTAAACGCGATTCAATTCGCCCGCCACCAGTTGGAGTTGGGCATTGCGGAAAGCCGCGCCGCTCTGGTTCACAATGGTCACCCAGCCGTTCAAATCCGCCTCCTTCTGATCGGAGTGGACGGTGAGCACGTAATCGGCGCTCCAGTTCATCTGATTCGTCAAGTAAGAAGCTTCCACGGTCTGCTCACCCGCCTTGCGATTGTCCAGCAACCAGACGAGCGTCGGCTTGCTGTAAAGATTCTCCGGCAAATCCGGGAAGACATAACGGTCCGCTCCCATGCCGGTGATGATCTCGTTGCCGACTCTCCAGACGGGTCCCTGGTTGTAGGCGAGGAGCACGGCCTTCACCGGAACTTCCTTGGTGGAATTGTTCTCGCTGATGAGGCGAATCAGGGTCAGTTCCTTTCCAACGTACTTCTGCAGCAGCTTTTCCGGGCTCAGCAAGTCGTACTCGTAGTTCTGCTCGAGCACGTTCAGCTCTTTCGGAGCGGTGAGGGAAACAATGTGGACCGTGGCAGGATTGACCTGCGCGGCGATATCCATGTAGCGCATTTCGATGGTGCCGGCGGGCAGGCGCAGGCGGCGGACATCACGCACCAACGCGATGTTCGAGTTATAGACGGTAACCGCCAGCTCCTTCTGTTCTTGCTCGGTGGAGGTTACCGTGGTCTGCGCCAGGACTTCTCCTGTGGCGATCCATCCCGCCAGAGCCAGGGCGGCGATGAGCCGCAGAGTGGGTTGTGGTTTCACCATGATTCACCTTCCCTATTGAGCGATGCATTCACTCCTTCTCGGAAGCACCAAGCGTATCGCTTGTCGGTCAGGAAAGATAGCCGGGCCAGCCCATCTCGGCGATCTGTCGAGCGCTTCCTTGGATAGAACGAGGGCCGGGTGATTTCTTGCAGAGGACGCGGAGCCGAAATCCGCGCCCCACAGAGCCCGAGGGATCGGGCCCCCGCCGGGAGCATTCGCTGTTGCCGCAGCGGCGATCCCCGCCGTCGCGCCGTGTGCCTTCTGCACGAGCCGGGCAGGGGGTCGGGAAAGGGGGCGCGAGAGCAGAGGCGGCGGGCAAAATGTTTACGCGAACGTCGCCCCGATATCGTCCATGCGAACCTCCGCGAACTCGGGCGCGATCCAGTCCGCGTGTTGCAGCTCGCCCGCGGGCCGGCTATGGGTGAGCGCCAAGCATTTGAAGCCGGCGGCTTGGGCGGCAACCACGCCCAGCGGCGCGTCCTCGATGGCGAGACATTCCCCCGGCTGCAACGGGACGTCGCGGAAATTCGGCAGGGCGCGCAGGCGAGAGAAAGCCGTGAGGTAGACTTCGGGATCGGGTTTGGAACGCTGGCAGTCGTCCGCCGTCGCCAGGACGGTGAACCTCTCGCGCAGCCCGAGCTTGCCGAGCAAGTGCTCGATTTCCACGCGCAGGCTACCACTGGCGATGGCTAAGGGATACGGGCTGGCCACTTCGGTGACGAACTCCACGACGCCGGGCATGGCCGGCAGGCCGTCGCGAATGATTTCCTGATAGCGGTGGGCTTTCCAGGCGATTAGCTCGTTGCGCCGCGCGGAGTCCACGGCTCGCCCATGGCTGGTGTACAGGTGTTCGATAATACCCCGGTCGTCGAGCGCGAGGTAGTCGCGGTAGTACTCTTCATCGCTGACCGTCCAACCCTCCTGGGCCGCCATTTGCTGGGTCAGCTTCAGGATAAGGGGCTCGCTGTCGACGATGATGCCATCGAAGTCGAAGATTATGGCGCGCAGCAACTGAGGTAGGCTCCTGGTCAGTCAGAATCGGAGACACCTGGGTGACCGAGGCAGCGAGAGCACTTGTTTACGGTTTCCACGCCGCCTGATTCCACACGGTCCTGAAAACGCTATGGTACACTTGGGTTGGAAGCAGCGACAAGGATGGAATGGCTCGTGCCCTGGATCGGCATGCCTCAATCGTTACCGAAGGAGGCGTGCCGCATCTAAAGAAGCGGGGACCTCTGTCGAAGCATGACTCACGGACTTAGCATTCCGATTGCGTTAGTGGCGGGGCTCGTTTCTTTCCTCTCACCCTGCGTACTGCCCCTGGTGCCTGGGTATATTTCCATGCTCTCCGGGGCCTCGGTCGAGGAGCTGAAGAGCGACGCCAGCGGCCAGCTCATGGGCCGCGTACTGCGCAACTCCCTGGCCTTCGTGGTGGGATTTTCCGTGGTCTTTGTGGTCCTGGGCGCGTCGGCGACCTGGGTGGGGAAGTTCCTGCTGGCGCAGCGGACGACATTCAACATCATCGCGGGCGCCGTCATCGTTATCTTTGGATTGCACCTGACAGGCTTGGTGAAGATCCCGCTGCTCTATCGCCAGGCGCGGGTGGATACCGGTGCCCCCCGGCGGGGCTTGGTCGGGGCGTTTCTGCTGGGATTTGCGTTCGCCTTTGGGTGGACTCCCTGCATCGGGCCGATTCTGGCAGCCATCCTGGCGCTCGCTGCCCAACGGGAGACAGTGTTTCAGGGCATGTTCCTGTTAGGAGTTTATTCGGCGGGACTCGCTATTCCCTTCCTCCTCACCAGTCTCGGGCTCGGCACTTTTTTGAGACTGTATGGGGGATTCCGGAAGCACTTGCAGGTGGTGGAAGTGGCTTCGGGCGTGCTCTTGATTGCGCTGGGAATTCTGATGGCCTTCAACAAGTTGACTATCATTTCCGGCTACTTCTCGTTTTTGAACCGTCTCGCGTTGTAAGGCCAAGGCGCGCATGGCCGGTGGGGAAATGGAGTTGCACGAACGGCCCTAATGGGCGGTGAGCCTCCGTAGACCCGGGCGCCGAGCGGCGCAACAGGCCGCAGACCGGTGCGACGGCAGTCGTGAGAGGATAAAGTTTGCACCCGATTCTCATCAGCATCGGATCGTTTCATCTGCCGGCTTACGGCCTCTTGTTGGTGCTGGCGATCCTGGCTGCAGTTTTTACGGCCATGCGCCTGGGACGCCGTGTGGGCCTGGACTCCGGCCAGGTGTTGGACTTCTGCACGTGGACCATCCTGGTGGCGCTGCTCGGCGCCAAAGTGCTGATGGTCCTGACGGACTGGAGCTATTACCGCGCCAATCCGGGCGAGATCTTCAGTCTCTCGACGTTCATGGCCGGTGGGGTCTTCTACGGGGGGTTTCTGGCGGCGCTCTTCTTCACGGTGTGGTACGTACGGGTGCAAAAGCTCGCCTTTTGGAAACTGGCGGACGTGCTGGCGCCCGCGGTGGTCTTGGGCCAGAGCATCGGGCGGTTGGGGTGTTTCAGCGCGGGGTGCGATTACGGCAAGCCGACGGACGCGCAGTGGGGAGTGATTTTCACCAGCAGCTTTGCCCATCAGGTTGCGGGCGTCCCTTTGGATGTTCGCTTGCACCCCACGCAGCTTTACGAATCCTTCGCAACTTTCGTGATCTTCGGCATCCTGCTGTGGCGATTCCCGAACCGACGCCGCGATGGGGAAGTGTTCCTTGCGTACGTGGGTCTGTACGCCGTGGCGCGATTCTTTCTGGAATACCTGCGTGGCGACGAAGACCGCGGATTTGTGTTCCATCACCTGCTTTCGACGTCGCAGTTCATCGCGCTGCTGGCGTTGGCGGGGGTTGCGGCGGCCGTGATCTGGCGGCGCGCGCATCGCGGAGAAGGACTGAGCGATGGACCTGGCAGCAGAGACGAACGATTTGTTCATGAAGCGGGCGCGGCGCTGCCGCGTGGCAAGTTTGCCCAAGTGCAGACGACTGACGAAGCGATTGCAGCCGCCAAGGTGGCGGCTGCTGCCTCGACGCCCGCATCCAAGCGCGCCAAGCGTTAATGTGGGAAACTGTGAGGTGTAAGCTGTGGAAGAACAGAAGCCAATAGAGAGTTCGCTCCAGGACAAGGCACAGGTGGTGGAGAGTTCACCGCAGAACCAGAAAACCGTGAAGAAGCTGAAATTGCTGGGTGGCGCCTTGCTGGGCGTGATTCTGGTCGTGGGCTTATATTTTGTGAACCGCTACTGGATATCGCCCGCTGTGAAGACACAGATGAAAGGCAGCCTGGATCATCCTCTGGCGCCGGGGTTCTCGCTGACCGACATCACCGGCCAGCCGCTGAAGTTGAGTGACTACCAGGGAAAAGTTGTGATGCTCGATTTCTGGGCGACGTGGTGCGGTCCCTGCCGGATTGAGATTCCTGGATTCATTCAACTGCAGAATCAGTACCGAGGCCAGGGCTTGGCCATCATCGGGATCTCGATGGACGACGACTCGAAACCCGTGGTTGAGTTTTTCAGGGAACTCCACATGAATTATCCGGTGGCAGTTGGCAACGACCGGCTGGGAGAGCTTTACGGCGGAGTGCTGGGACTGCCCACGACTTTCTTGATCGGACGCGACGGGCGGATCTATGCGAAACACGTCGGCGCCACTGACCTTGGCATCTTCGAGGCTGAGATCAAGCAACTGTTGGCATTGAGTGCGAATGGGGAGGCCACGAGCTTTCACCAGGCAGGGCAAGTGTTCGCGGAGGACAAGATCGAACTGGGCAATCCCACAGAGGTCGATTCGGAAGTTCCCGGCGTTGATCAGACCAAGCTGAGCGCGGAGCAGAAGGAGGCTTTCAAGAAGCAACTGGCGGACCAGCAGTGCACCTGCGGCTGCAAATTCAACTTGCTGAAATGCCGGCAGGTCGACCGCAAGTGCGGCGTCAGCCTGAAACTGGCTCGACAACAACTGGAGGCGTTCCTGAAAAACAAGGGGTAACCAGCCCTAGATCGGGTGATCCTCAACGGGAGAGGTACTCTAATCATGCGGACACTTTTATGTGGCGTGGTGCTGGCCCTGATGGCTGCGGGCCTGGGACGGGCTCAATACGACCACTCAGTGTTGGAGGCACGTGCGGTAACGGCGACCGACGCCGCCCACTCCAATTCCACTTTGAAAATGGCCGTGGTGGTTCAGGTGGCCGCCGGCTATCACATCAACGATCGCAAGCCCTCGTTGGATTATCTGATTCCCACCGAACTCAAGCTGGAGCCCAGCGCCGAGATTACGGTGAAGGATGTGGTCTACCCGAAGGGAACGCTCAAGAAGTTAGCGTTTTCCGACAGCGCGCTCTCCGTCTATGAGGGCAAGGTGGTGGTGGGGGCGCTGCTGCAGGTGGCGAAGGGTGTGCCACCTGGGTCCTACTTCGTGAAGGGGAAGTTTGCATACCAGGCCTGCAACGATCATGCCTGCTTGCCGCCGACCAGCGTGCCGTTGGAGGTGACGGTGAGAGTCGTTCCGCGCGACGTGCCGTTGAAGCAGGTGGATGCCGATGTCTTCCAGCGAATCCAATTCGAGTAGCGCTCCCGGGCCCGCACCGGGTGAGGGAAAACCGCGTGGCTCCGCCGCTCTGGTTGTGCTGGCACTGGCGTTGCTGGCGGGGCTGGTGTGGGCGATGGCTCCTCCGCGTGCGAAATTCGTCCCTGCGCCGCTTCGCCCCATGCCTCCCGATTGCCCGAAGAACACACCGGATTTCGTTCCTTCGGACGCGACCGAAATTCCGGGCATCGATTTGAGGGCGCTCTCGAAGGAGCAACGCAATCGAGTTCTCTTCCGTTTGAACATGGAACCTTGCCCTTGCGGCTGCAACCTGAGCATCGCCGCCTGCCGGGTCAACCATCCGACTTGCCCCGTCTCGAAGGGCCTGGTGGAAAAGATCATTGCCGAAGAACGAGAGAGGTCGGGCGCGCTCCCCGGCAAGTAGCTGCCTTGGGGACGGGACCGGGGCGGGTGAGGGGTCTCTTCATCCGGCGCAGAATCGCAAACCTGGAAAGAACGATCTGCGTAAGCGCACCGATAAGTCACGCGCATGAAAATCGGCGTGGTCTCGGACACGCACGGGTACTTTGATCCGCGCCTGCCGCAACTGTTGGAGGGCGCCACGGAAATCTTGCACGCCGGTGACGTGGGTTCACCGCAAGTGCTCGACCAGCTCCGCGCCGTTGCGCCGGTCCAAGCCGTGCGCGGCAACATTGATGCGCTTTCGCTGGGCCTTCCGCCCACGCTCACGCGGCGATATGACGGAGTCGAAATTATATGCTGCACGAGCTGCCCAGGCCGCAGTCGGTGCTGCGTGACTGGGCCAAGGCTGTGCCGCTCGATGGGAAGCAGGCGGAGCACTGCAACCGATTTCTGCGGACCTTCCCGGAACAGTGTCGCGTCGTGATATTTGGCCACAGCCACGAGCCGTGCTTGCAGGCCCTCGCGGGCAAGCTTTTCTTTAACCCGGGCAGCACCGGCAAGAAGCGGTTTTCCCTGCCGCGCTGCTGCGGCCTACTCGAGGTTTCGCCGCAAGGCGTGCGCGCGACATTTCTCAGCCTGGAACGGTATAATGAAGACTTGCCGGGAGATGTCTGGCTGCCCGTCGGAGGACTGTGACCATGTGGAAGCTACTGAGGTTTTTGAAGAATACCGGTGAAGTGCTGACGACAGTGGGGGCCGTCCTCGCTGCCGCCATCGTGGCCGTGGAGACCTACCAGGCCCTGAAGAAGAAAATCGGCGACGCCCACGGCTCGTAGCGGCCAGACTCGAATCGCGAGCCGCGCCTCGCGAGCCAGACTGCACACACGTCGAATTTGACCTGACCCGGAGTTACCATTTGAACGTCCGCGAAAGGTCCGGCATGTTTTTCAGTAGCCTGTCAGCAATTAGGAGCCCGAAATGAAAACTGCGAGTTTTACGTACTGGCAAGACGGCGACTACTATCTTGGGTTCCTCAATGACTACCCGATTACCAGACTCAGGCAATGTCGAAGGAAGAATTGCTCAACAATCTAAGGAGTCTGCTTGTGGATCTGCAATCGGGGGACATCTCTTACATTCGAAAAGTTGAAAAGCTGGTCTTGGCGGATTGAAAAGACACGACCTCATCAAAAAGCTCGAGGGAATCGGTTGTGTGCTGGTCCGCCATGGGGCGAGCCACGATTGGTACACGAACCCGAAAACGAGAAACTCGCAACCTGTTCCCCGCCACAATTAAATTCACGAGGGGCTGGCCAAATCCATGATCAAGAAGCTCAGTGGAGGCGACTAAGCCATTCTCGTAGTCCTCGCCTGACACCAACGGCCGGCCCAGCACCGCCAAAAGCGGCGGGGTGCACAAGTCCAGCCTGCTCTATTTCCCGCCGGCGCGCAAATGAGCCGCCGCGCGGTGGAGGCGGGAGATAACGCGGTCACGCCCCAGCGCCAGCATCACCTCAAACAACCCCGGCGCCACCGCCTGACCCGTCAAAGCCACGCGCGCGGCGTTGATGAGCAATCCTGCCTTCACGCCTTTCTCTTCCGCCAGGCTACGCAGAGTCTTTTCCGTTGCGGCCACGTCAAAGGGTTCTGTCGCCGCCAGGCGCTCGGCGAGCGCGTCGATGAGCGCGGGTAGCGCCGCATCCTTCCAAAACTTCTTCTCTGCTTCCGGGTCGTAAGTGAACTCGTCAGTAAAGAACGCTCGGAAAGCGCCAGAGAAGTCCTGGAGCGTCCGCGCCCGGGATTGCAGCAGCAGAACGGTCTGTTTGAACCGCTCTTCCTGCCGAGGCGCGAATCCCGAATCCCGAGCCCCCAGTCCCGCTTTCGTCAGTTCCCGCTCGACCAGTGGCCGCAGTTGCTCCGCCGGCAGGTTCCGCACGTACTCGCTATTCATCCACGCCAGCTTCTCAAGATCGAAAACGGCATTCGACTTCGAGACTGCCGTGAGCTCGAAATCGCGAATCATTTCCTCGCGCGGCACGATTTCCTTCTGGCCGGGCGGCGTCCACCCGAGCAGCACCAGGAAATTGACCAGCGCTTCCGGCAAGACTCCCTGCTCGCGATAGGCTCCCACCGACGTCGCGCCGTGCCGCTTGGAAAGGCGTTGTTTGTCCGGCCCGAGGATCAGCGGCAGGTGCGCGAAGGCCGGCACGGGCGCTTCCAGCGCGCGATACATCAGGATTTGTTTGGGCGTGTTCGAAATGTGGTCGGCGCCGCGAATCACGTGCGTGACGCGCAGATCGAGGTCATCGGCCACGACGCCAAGGTGATAGGTGGGGTGTCCGTCGGAGCGGAGCAGCACGAAGTCCTCGAGGTCGCGATGTTGCACTTCGATGTGGCCGAAGACCTGGTCCTCGAAACTCGTCTGGCCGGAATCCGGCACGCGAAAGCGAATCGCCGACGGGCGGCCCTCCGCGCGCCGACGCTCGCGCTCGGCAGCGGAGAGCGCGCGGCAGGCGCCGTCGTATTTCCACGCGCGGCGCTCGGCCTCGGCCTGCGCCCGCTTAGCCTGCAGTTCCTCCGGCGTGCAGAAGCAAGGATAGGCGTGCCCCGAGCGCTCGAGGTTCAGGGCCATCTCGCGGTAACGCGCCAGGCGCTGAGACTGATAGACCGGGCCTTCGTCCCAGGTGAGACCGAGCCATTCCAGGCTCTCCAGGATGGCCGTGGTGAGCTCGGGCTTCGAGCGGTCCATGTCCGTGTCTTCGATGCGCAGGATGAAGACGCCGCCCACGTGACGCGCGAAAAGCCAGTTGTAAAGCGCCGTGCGCGCGCCTCCTACGTGCAGATAACCCGTGGGCGAGGGCGCAAAACGGACTCGGACACCACTCATGATCCTTGAGGACGGCGAGGGCGCGATCAGCCGATTCAGTCGCGGCCCGCGTTGAACAAGCAGAACCATCATCGTACGCGATTATGCTCGGGAAGGCAAAAAGCGTGACGTAATGCCGACGGTCGCGACATTAACCCCGTGGCGAGTTTCGAAGATCAATCAGCACCTCAGCGGGCTGCCACTGGTTGCCGCGGTAAAGCTTGCGCACTTTCCCGTCCGGGCCGATGAGCGCCGTCATAAGCGCGTGCACGATCTGGCCGCGGTCATCCCAATAGTTCACGCCAAAGAATCTCGTAACTTCGCGGACCTGGTCAGGATTACCGGAGGCAAACTCCCAACGTTCGAAGGGATCGCCGGGGAATTTGCCCACGCGTTCCAGGCCATAGCTGCGTAAGACGGCGGGCGTATCGTGCTCAGGGTCAATGCTGATGCTCAACAGGTAGGTGGAGGCCGCCAGGGGACTGTCACTGCGGAGTTGGTCCAGGATTTTCGCAAAGTTCTGGCTCAGCAAAGGGCAATAATCCGGAAGCGGGCAGCGCGTGTAGATGAAAGTCAGCAGCAAAGCTTTACCTCGGTACTGATGGAGGTGAATCCGCTTTCCGTCCTGATTGATGAGCTGGAAGTCCGGTACTTCCGCCCCGAGCGGCGGCGGGCGCAAAGCCTCGGGCGGCGCCGGCGAGGGGCTCTCCGGTCTTGCTTCCTCAGTGACGACGAGGCCCTCAAGCCAGGCATTCTCTCCTTGCACGACTAGCGTCGCGCGGACGCTTTGGCCCGCTTTGAGAACATCGAAAGCCCATTGATCCCTGAGGACAAAGCCCATGGTCATGGCCCCCATGTAACCCTGGATCGCCTCGTGGGCCAGCGTCACCGTGCCACCGCGCCTATCCACGGCGACGACTTTACCCCTCACTTCGTACCGCTGCTGTGGCAAGGGCTTTTCCTCCTGGCACGCTGTCAAGGCGAAAACCAGGTTCAAACCGATGAGCCAAGCCAGCAGACTCTGCACACGCATCACCAACCTCCCGGTCATCATTGTCACCATTTATGCAATCCTCAGTGGCTCCTGCCGCTAAAAGTGGAAGCGATAGCGGAGCTCGAAATAGATTTGCCGTGGGTTCACGAAATGCGTGCCGCCGAACGTGTTGCTGTTGTCGACGAGGTAGCGGCGGTTGCTCAGGTTCAATCCCGTCAAGGCCAGGGACCAGCTTTCCCCGAATGACTTCCCCAACGAGATGTCAAACGTGTTGTGGCGAGGCAGGTGATCAGGACCGTCGCCGTCGAGGAAGCCTGAACCGTACTGGACGCCCGTGGTGGCCCAGGCGCGCCGGGGCAGCGTGAGCGAAAGCACGGAACTCAAGGCGTTGCGCTGGTCGTGGTCGAGGAAGAAGTAGCCTGCCTCGGGCGGCGAGAAATCGGTAAGCCCGCCGGTCACGGCGCCGAACCCTTCCGCGTGCTGGTGCGAGAAGGCCACGTGAACCTGCGCGCGGCGCAGGAACTTGGGGGACCCCGCGGTCGCCTCCCAGCCGAAGATGCGTGCTCCCTGAATCGTCAGGGGCAGGAAGATGTTGGAATCCCCGATCACATCGTGGTCGAAGAAGTTTCGCGCGTGAGTGCGGAAAGCATCCGCGTCGAACACCCAATTACGCAGCGGGATGGTCAGTCCCGCCTCGTACTGCTCGTCGCGCTCGCCGCGTAAGGGAAGAAAACCGACTCCCTGCTGGAGTGCGAATTCGAGCAAGGGTCCGGCGATGGCATCGAGCGGCGGAGGCTGGTAGTAGCGCCCGTAAAATCCGTGCAACACCCAGGTCAGTTTGGGCACGCGCAGGCTGGCTCCGACGCGGGGGTCTGCCGCGTTCTCGCTTAGCAGGCCGTCGTAGTGCGTGAGCCGGATGCCGCCGCTCAGAGAGAGCCAGGGAGTCGCGCGGTACTGGTCCTGCAGGAACACCGTTTCCACGCCGCCCCAAGGAGCCAGTCGCTCCTGCACGGGAGGCTGGCTGCCGCCGGATGCGCGCAAATCGAAGAACGTATCGTCGTGCTGTGCGAAAGCTTCCAAACCCACCTGGGCGTTGTGCTTTCCGGCTACGATGCCGAGCGAAGCCTGGCCGCCCAGGTAGTGCGACACGCGATCGTCGTTCAATACGAAGGGATTGTCACCAGGGCCGCCGAGGTAATTGGCGCGATTGTAATGGTAGAAGGGCGAGACGGTGAGCAACGTTCCCTTGCCGATTGTGTGTACCCAGGAAAAGTTGACGAAAGCGTCGCGCTCCTTGTCGAGGTCACGGGTTCCCGCCACCTGGGCGTCGGGGGTGTTGGGGATCTGGTAGTGGTCACCGCGCACGGAAGCCACCACACGCAACTGGTCGTTGGGCGTGGCGTTGAAGACGATGTCGCCGAAACCGCCGAGTCCGCTTTCCAGATCGTGGATGACGGCACCCGTAGGGGACGGCAGCCCCAGGTCGGAACGGTTCCCGTTCAAGCTGGCGTAATAGGCGAAACGCACGGTGTGGCTGCCGACGCTCAGTTGGTCGTTGGTCTGGTTAAAGCTGCCGTAGCTCATCACCAGTTCGGCTTCGTTGTTGTATTCGAAACCTGTGCGCGGGATGACGTTAAACACGCCATAGGTGCGGTCCCCATATTCCGCCGAGTACCCGCCGCTGCTCATCTCGATGTAGTCGACGTCCTTGGGATCAAATTGGGGGCCAACGTTGCTGGCGATGTTGGTGTTGGGCACGTCCACTCCGTCCACCTGCCAGCTCACCTGATGCCCGCCCCGCACGTGAAGCTGGTCGTGAACCACATAGGCGCCGGGGAGAAAGTCGGTAATCATCGTGAGGCTGTTCGTCTGGTCGGCCCCGGGCGTATGCGCAACCTGCTGCCGGCTAACGAGAGTCTGGGTGGCTGAGGATTCCGTGTTGATGACCTCCGGCGCCGCAGAGACCTCAACCTTCTCGGTCAGGGCCGCCAGTAGCATCTGGAAATGGATCACCGGAGCGCTGCCGGAGACGACGGTGATTGGCTGCTCCAGAGGGCTGAACCCTGTCGCCGTAACCTTCAAGGTGTAGTCGCCGATGGGTACGGCCTCAAATTGAAACTCGCCCTCGGAATTCGATGGGGCCGTGGCGGACCAGTCGGAAGCTTGGGCATGGAGCGTGGCCTGCGCGCCTTCCATAGGACGATGCTGGGGATCGTGAACGATCCCCCGGACATTTCCAAAGATCGTGGCCAGCGCCGGCATCAAGCAGAAGAAAACAGCCAGCAACGTGGCCGAGAAAACTCTCTGCCTCATTTGCACCTCGTGGTGAATGTACAGCGACGGAGCGCCAAACGGGGACGGGTGAGGAGCCGCGGGAACTTGAATAAGCACCGGCGGCACTGCCCACGTCCCTCGACGGAAGGCGCAGACGACAGTTGTCGATGAGGATTCAGAGAGAGGGGCGCGGAGGCTGGTCGAGAGGTCGCGCGTGCGATGGTAACAGGGTCAGGCGAGCAGCGGCGTGGCTAAAACCCCAGGACGCTTGGCGGCCCGGCAAACGATGCTCCGTGGGAACGAAAATCAGGGTGCTGAGAAGCGAGTTCAGGAAGCTGTCGCGAGAATCAAGCCCGCATTGCCCGCCGTTTGCCATGTCGCACATCGCGGCGTGTCCGAGTTCGTGATGATGGCCCGGACACCGGCAGGCATTTGGAGGGCACGCGCACACCTCCACGCCGCCGCGGATTGAAAGCGACCGCGCGCCGGGTGCAAGCAGAACGGCTATTGTGAAGATGGCCAGTACTCGGCCTGCCATGTACATGCTTTGTGGTTAAAGCCCCAAAACTGTATTCTACCAGATTTTGGGAAAACCGGCTGATATGCAAGTAGTCGTGCAGTTTCCGAGCGGGCGACGATGTAGGAGTTGAGCGACTTCGCTCTACCCTATGGCGTTACTCGCGATTAATGGCAGTGAGTACCATTCAACCCAAACTTCTTCGAAGGGCAGCAATACGGGCAGTGCGCGACGCTCACTTGCCGTGGAGTCCACCTTCGATTGGCATTCAGCTCGGTGCCCGACACTCACTGGGGCGATGGCGACTTGTCGAAAGCCACCTGCGTTAAATGGTACGTGGAGCGAGAATGGCGGAGTTCTGACCGGGCAAGTGAGTTCTTTTCAGCTCGCGGAGGCGTATGAAATCCGTGTGTCCAAACAACATTGAACCGCCGTATGACCACTGTTTGGTCTTGAGAACTGTCATCGAGAATTCACGATTAATCATCATCCCAGGGTGTTAGACTGCAAGAAAGCCATGGCCCTTTTCGATCCGCCCAGTTTGAATTACCCGACGCGATGGAAGGATTTCTCGCTCGATAACAAGTTGGCGTTTGTGTACTTCGGGTGCATGACGGTGCTCTTCGCGAATGGCGATGCACTTTCGGTCAAGCAAGAACTCCTGGCCACAATGATCCTGGTCGCCACCCTACTTTCGCTGTCTATGAGGTACCGACGCCGGATGAATTGGCGCTGGCCAGGAGTCCAAACAAAAGGCGTGCTGACTGCAGTCGGCATACTTGTGGTAGCAGGTATCTTCGAATTCGCTGTAACACCGCTCGCCCCCAGCTCTGATCCCGGTTTCCTGCCGTGGCACTTGTTTGGACTGGGGGGTGGCGTGTTTGGGGTACTAGATGCCCTGAAGATCGTTCAACTTTCAAAGTCTGATTTTCTAAGGGAATGTGAAGCTGTGGGTGCTGCGGATTTCCACGCGAAATCTACCGGTGAGACGATTCCGGTTGTTCCCACGGACCCACTTTGGAAGAGGGCGACTCGAGCCCTCTACGGCATCGTATTTTTTCTCGTCTGGCTTGCTTGCCTCGCTTCCTTCTATTATTCTGGCGTCGCCGTTCGAGATGGATCGTCCAGGCCTACGCCAACACAGACAGAGCCGCTGAACAATCATGGGCAGATCGTGTATGTTCAACACTCTCAGAAGGTGTTGGTCGATTCTCTCGAAGAAGTAATGTCTATCGGCTTTCCTTTGGTCTTCGTGAGTGGGTTTATTCTCCATTTCTTCTTGGGCGTGAGGCTGTTTCCGAACACGCCCACGCTGCGGGAATGCAGAAAGCAACGCCACAGGGACTGAACGTCAGCTTCAGCCGACGGCCCGACCTCGAATCCGATTTGCGCCAGCGCGCAAGATAAGTTGTTACCAGCTCTTTACAGAAGCGACCGAGATTGCGCCTCCTCGCAGGCCCTATGGGTCCAAGTGGCCGCATGCTCGCCAAACCGGACAAGTGGCCCATCACGTTTAGATCCCTCCGAAACAGCGTTCGAGAAAATAGCTCCTTGGTAGTCGCTTCATGCTTATCCGGTTGTTTCAGCAAGCCCCAATATGTTGGGGTCAGTCTTGGCTGGGCGGCTTGGAACGGTCCGCCTGGTTCGCATCTCCTTATAGGTCGTGGACTTGTGCTTGGTCCCGAGTCCCAGCAGGGTTTGGAACGCCGCCATAGGTTGCTTGCGCCGATTATGGCGAAAGACGAATTCATC
>JAIQEZ010000199.1 GCA_020073545.1 Terriglobia bacterium
CATCTGTTCGTTCAGCATCGCCGCGATGCGCTGCTGGTCGGGCAGAGGTGGAAGGGGTATCGGAAGTGCTTTCAAATCCTCCTGGCCGATGTTGGTGATTGTTCCCGTTCCTGATTTGGAGACAAGCGACTCCCTGATCTCAGGTAGCCGAAGATAGTGAATCATGAAGGGCGCTTGAATCACGGGTGTGGTCAGTCGGGCACGAATTAAGAAACCGCAGAATGTCACGGGCTCAGCATAGCCTCCAAATACTGCGGGCCATGCGACCCCTTCCCGCTTGACTGAGGAACGCACAAAAAGAATGTCACCGGCCTGCAATTGATACTCGTCTTTCGGTTGGACATCAACCCTGTAAAGACCATCCATTTGAACGTAGACACCCTCGGAGTACATATTCAAGACATCTACTGTTAGCGTGCCACGGCCTTTCTGGCTGCTAGTGAAATTTATGCCGTTTTTCAATTGCGAAACGTCGCCAAGTGGCTTCTTAGGCCACCGTTGGGCGTCAGAGCTGTTGAACACGGCCCGGAGGTAGGCAGCGGGGAGGGCTTTGGCGGCTGCGAGTTGGGCTTCGGCGGCGGCTCGCGCCCGCTCCACAGCCTCCATCTGCTCGTTCAAGATTCCCGCAATTCGCTTTTGTTCCTGCAGAGAGGGCAATGGAATGGGAATCCTGGCCGCGATCTCCTGGTTGAGTTTTGCTCTCGTCGAACCCGAAACAAGGTCCCCGACATCGGGCCTTATTCGCAAAGCGTGCAGACAATAGCCGAAATCGAGACCCTCTCGTGGTTTCAACACGTGCGCATGATTATTAACCCAGTAGCGACCCGAAACGGCGTAGGCGATGGGCCTATCAACCGATCCAAAATTTCCCCCGTCCTCTGCGAGGAGAATCAGAGGCTCATCGAATATGTAGTCGTCGATCCATCCGACTTGCCCGTTTGCACCGTAATAAGGGAAAAGCTCTGACTGCTGTTTGCCCACGATCCGTTTTGCTCGCTCCGAGTCATTAACCGGAATGCGTCGCGAGTCGAGGAACTCACACACCTCCCCCAACTGTACCCAGCGCCAGCCGTCTGGCAGGGTTGGTCTGTAGTTGTTCTCCGGCATTGTAAGGCTGCGCTTCCTGATCGGATTGCGACCGGCGATTATACCAGAGGCGTTGACAAACCCAACGTATGCACGCATAATGACACTAATCCGGTTTATCCGGAGGTGGAAGGCATAAGCTTTCGGGGGCCCGCAAGGGCCTTTTTTATTTGCGATAACTTTTTCGTAAACTTTAGCGCTGCGCCATGCCGATTTGTTCTTGACCGGCTTGCGGCGGGCAATTATAACAAGGGACAGGGCGTGAGATTTGCCTGAAATTATTCAGAGCCAGGCTCGGTCCCTGGAGGGGATGGCTGCGGAAAAAGGCTTTGGGGTTCCGGCTGCGGTTTCCTAGGGGCCTCTGAAATTAGATTAAGGCCGGGTATGCCCTCAAAGTGCCTCCGGTTGTTCGTTATCAGTGGGAGGTTGTGCCGAACGGCAGACGCAGCAATCCAGAGGTCGTTTTGAAGGACCCGGTCCGAGCCGGATTCCGTTTTTAGACTTGCTCTTAGCCTGGCGTACGTCTTGCAGATTTCGACATCATAGGGAATGATGACCGCCGCTTTAAGGTGTTGCTCTAGACTGGCAATCGTTTTTGCGCTCCAGGCCCGCTTGCTCGCCCCGTAATACAACTCGCCGACCGTAATAAAGGAAACGGCAATTGTCTTTCCTTGGACATGCTTTCGGTACGGTTCACCGCGACGGTCTCCAGCGCGCAGCAGATATGAGAAAACATCCGTGTCCAGCAAAACAGCATCCATAGGGGCGCTGAATTAGGCAGTCTCCCGGTGCCTATAAATGTCATTTAAAAATCCGTCGATGTCCTCGTCCTCTGGAAACCCACCGGCCAAAACATTGATGTCCTCAAGCGGCTTAACGCCTTGGAGGCGCGCCAGATCCTCAAAAGAATGTAGCGCCAGGAAGGCGGCTGCGCCCATGACGAGCGGGTCGAGCGGTTCGATTTTGTTGATATGGATGAATGCTACTCTCCTCGTATGAGGGTCCAGTGATGCCTCTCCCCTAACCCTAACCGGCCGACGAAGCAGTGCATAGACGTCCTCTTCCATTTCCTTGTCGAACGCGCAGCCGACGGGGTTTCCAATGGGGGGGTGTATTCTGCACTTCTCGTCACCCTCTTTGAAGTCGGCCATTTCGAGTGTGCCTTCTATTGTCAGCGGCTCGTGCTCGGGGGCTTTGACTCGCTTCACCACTCGCTCCCGGACAGATCTGTTGTACACAGCGGAAACCTGTTTCTTCTTGCCGTTCCTTCTTGGTACGATCCACTCGATGGCCCGAATGGAGCCGCGTTCAAACACCTCTCCCAAGCTGTTTAAGCTGTCGAGTACCCCTGGGTCATACTCCCGATCACTGTCAGCGCCCAGATCCTCAATCGCGCGGACGACTTCCGATACAACATCAAAGGCAACTGTTGGTCCCATTGAGAGTTGCGGCTTGGCCAGGTCAAATGACAGCACGGCACTTCCCTTCGAAATGCCCACGAGTTCTAGCGTGCATTCCTCCCTGACATCGGCAGTTACCGGACCGCGGCGAAGCGTCCTTCGTCCAGACAAAGCCTCCGCTTGTCGATGCACGGCATTTTGCGCCTTATCGCAAATCTGCACCAAGTCAGGAACGCTAATTCGGCCCGCGTGGATGCCTGTTCCCTCGATCTTCAGTTTAAGGAGTGGCTTGTTTCGTTTCGCGACCATGGCCGACCTCCCTTTTCATAATATCAAATTCGCCTTATCTTGGCCCCTGCCGCACCAGAACCTCTGACAATCTATCACACCCGACCGTCATCCTGCGAGACAGGCTGGCCGTGGGTAAGCAAGTTGGCAGGCGAGGCCTATATTATGCCGCAAATATCCGTTCTTTGGTTTCATGTAATACCTCGGCGGGATTGCCGATGACGCGCAACGCCGCGAGACCGCCGGCGGCCCGGACATCGGACATCTCAAAGACGTGCGGGTTCTCAAGCGCGTCAGTACCGCCCTGCGCAAACTGGCCCGCCAGCTTTTGGAGCGTTTCCGAAGTCGCTGGCGGCAGACTTCGCAGCCAATTCGCGTGCTTATACCCAAATGCCTCAGCTCTCTCGACGCAAGTGCGCGGGTTGAGCCCATAGCCCAATTCTCCGAGCACATCATAGAGATCATAATCCGTCATGTCCTGGAGTTGGCGCACCAAGTAAGGGGACCGGCCGGCGTCGGGCAGGTGCCCCATCAATTCGCGCCGCTCTCTGGGCTCAATCCAACGCGCGCGGAAGGCTTCAAGCGTGGGCGCTTCTTCGACCAGCTTCGCCGCCAATCCTTCCTTGTATTCTTCAAGCGTGACGGGCGTGGCCTTGCCGTCAACGGAAGTCAGGATATAAGTCCCGGCATCACTTACGCGTACTTCAAATCCTTCGGCCAGGATGGTTCGCTCGGGGGGCGGTGGCGGCTCGGGTCCCTCTTTGCGTTCACGCTGACGAACGGCCTGAGTGGTGAAGTCCTCACCAAAGAGGCGCGTGGCGTCCGTTAAGTCATAAACCCGGAACATTAACTTGCCGCTTGGCGGGTCAATCCGCGTGCCCCGGCCCACCATTTGGTAAAAGGCGATAGGAGAGCGCACATACTTGAAGAAAACGATATTCCGAACTACGGGCACGTCCACACCTGTGGTAAGCAAGTCTACTGTGGTGGCAATGAAGTGGTGGCGCGAGCCGCCGCGCAGATCGGCGATATAGTCGGCTCCGCCCACGGAGGCCGTACACTTGAAGGCATAGGAATCGGCGCGGGGTCTGCCATTCTTGGCGCACCAGCCTGCATAGAGGTTATTCAGCGCCGCAGCCACATCATCCGCGTGCCGGTCGCGAGCGCAAAAGATGATCGTCTTTTGCTCCGGCCCACCTGTCCGTAGTAGTTGCTCGAAAAAGTGCTGCGTCATCGCTTGCACTCGATCCGGCATCAAAAGTCTGTCCTCTATCGCCTCCGCAGAGTAGTGATTCCGGACCTCCGCAAGCGATACTTCCTCCCCAGTGTTGGCGTCGACTAGAAGCTTTCCGGCCAAGTCCATTTGAGCCACGCCGCTAAGGCGTTCATTCACGGCCTTGTTGTCGTGGAAAAGATCGAATTTCTCGATTTCGCAAGCCGCGAGGTAGCCATCTTCGATGCCTTGGGCCATGTCGTATTCGTAGACAGGCTCGCCGAAATGGCGGAGATTGTCGGCGGTCAAGGCAGCGTCGGCCTCAGCCTCTTTGCTCTTCTCGCTGATCTTGAGCTGGCGGGGCGTGGCCGTCAGGCCGATTTGTAATGCGCTGGGATTTCGGGTGAGCACCTGGGACCACTTGCCCCAAGCGGAGCGGTGGCATTCATCAATCACAATGTGGCTGAAGTAGTTTTCGGGATAGTGGCGTGAGAGGAAGTTCCCTGTACTCTCTTCGTCAGCGACATCCAGAGTCTGGAAGGTGGCCACATGGATGCGCGCATTCTTGGCGTGATTACTCCCTTCGCGGTCTTCGTAAACTTCGGCGGCATCGGCTCCGAAAAGGTTCTGAAGATGCCCCAGGGCTTGACGGCGGAGCTCGTCTCGGTCACAAACAAACAGAGCGCGCGTCAGGCGGCCCGCATCTGCAATGCGCCGGAGAAGGTGGACGGCAATGAAGGTCTTCCCGGAGCCTGTGGCAAGCGATAGCAAGGCGCGCCGGGGTTGTCCTGTCTTCTCTGACCTGGCCACCTTTTCGAGAACGGCGCGGATGGCAGCATCCTGGTAGTAGCGCCGTGTTCCCTCTCCATGAGGATACCGTGCGAGCAAGGGTGCAGCGGCGGGCTCATCCAGCCTGAATCCCATTTTCTGCTCATAGCGATTGCGCAGGTCGGCAGGCGTAGGGAATTCGCTCAGGGGGCGGGGTGAGGATGTGAAACCTGTGAACCGATCATATTCGACATATAGATGGCCATTGGTTGAAAAAACCAAGGGGACATTGAGGCGCTTAGAAGCGGCGTAGAGTTTGCCCTGCTCCAAGCCATGGGTAGGCGGCAAGTTCTCGGCCTTTGCCTCGATAAGTGCGAGAGCGACCGGCTGGCTCTCTGTGTTCACTTTGACGCGAAGTGTGTAGTCCACTCGGCCCTTGGCCCGTCGGCGTGGTTGGCCGTTGATGATCTCTATTGCTCCGGCAGTCTCTTCCCGACAGATTAGGTCCTCGGTCCAACCACGAGCATGAATGGCCGGGTCAATCAGCTTGGCGCGAGTGTCGGACTCGGTGAGGCCCATTTCCCGCTGTCCTTGGCCCTCCCGATAGGCTTTCGGTGGAAGTAGCAGTGACTAGGGGAGTGTAGCCGAAGTCCAGCCAAATGCAAAACGCCCATTCGTGAGGACGATGAGCATAACTCCCCGCCCCGGCGGACGGTGCGGAAAGACCTCAGCGACGGCAAGCACTGCTTGCTTCCGTGGCGCGTGTGCCCCGAACAACTCCCCCCGCGGCCTGGTGCTGGGTCAATTTGATGTAGAGGCGGCTTTACGCCGCCATTTGGCGAGGTAAACTTGATTGGATAACGGCGTC
>JAIQEZ010000052.1 GCA_020073545.1 Terriglobia bacterium
TCCACCCCGATGTGGTTCAAGCACTCTCTGATGGCCATGAGCAGGTGTTTCCATGATAGCAATGGCCGATTGACATGTATCACCTGCCATGTTATTCACAACCCTCCTACTGCCGAGAACAAGGTGGCGTACTACCGGGAGAAATGTTTTGCCTGTCACACCAACCAGAGTTGCAAGCTCTCGCTCGCGGAGCGATCGCGGCAGGAGCCGGCGAATGACTGCGTCGGCTGCCACATGCCGAGGAAGGGCGTGGCGGGCATCCCCCACTCGGATGATACGAATCATCGCATCGTGCGCCGAGCCGGACAGCCGTACCCCGACTACGCGTTCGAGCAGACCGACCCGGACCTGCCTGGCCTGCTGTGCATCGACCGGCGAGCGGAGGATGCGACCCAGCCGATTCCCCCTCTCGTCAAGCTGCTGGCTTATAACGAAGTCATGCTCAGCACGAAATCTCCTGAAGCAACCCGTCACTACCTCGAGCTTTTGGAGCAACTGCGAAAGTCCGCACCGGATGAACCCGCCGTGCTGGCCTGCCTGGGGCGGAAAGCCCTTTCTGACCAGGAAAACGAGCAAGCCGTGCAGTACTTGACCCGTGCGGTGGAAAAAGGCGCGGACTACGACACCACTTACCTCGACCTCGCCGAGGCGCTGACCAGGCTGGGACGGGTGGAAGAATCCGCCAAGGTGCTCGAGCAGGGCGTCGCCGCCTGGCCTTTTTCGGCCGACCTGCTGCAGGCGTTGGTGTTACGTTATATGAGCCTCGACCGGCTCCCGCAAGCGCATGAAGCGCTGAAGCGATACGTGACGTTGTTCCCGGAAGATGCCATCGGGCGCGAGGCCTTGACGCGCGCCGAAGAGGGCGGCCCCTGAGGCAAGACCGCGGCGCTTGACCCTCCGCCAAACAAACGCCCTCGACCTACGCAGATCCCGCGGATTCCGCTATTCTCAGCCTCCCCTGCGTCATTCCGGCCATCCGGGAAGCCGCGTCATTCCCGCGAATCCAGAGGTTGTAGCGCCGGCGCCGCTACAGCAGCGGTTGTCACTATATTTTGCAGGACTCGATAGCTCGAAAGAATCGACGGCAAATGCAATCAGAACATGGGCTCGGGCGCCAGCGGGTTTCCGTGATAGCCCGAGGGTGAGCAGCCTTTACCCGAATTGGAGTTCTGGCGAGAAGCCAATTAGCCGGGGTACCAGATCTTGCGCGGATCGTCTCGGCCCCGTGGATAGGTCCAGGCTTCTTCGATCAGGCGGGTCAAGTCGTAACGAGGCCTCCAACCCAGCAAGAACTTCGCTTTCGTGTTGTCCAGCCACGTGGACCAATAAGGAGTTTTGATCTCGACGGAGCCAAGCCCTCGCGTCTGGTGCAAGTAATTGGCGACCTGCTGGTAATCGACCGGTTCGTCCATGCAGATATTGAAGGTCTGTTGACGCGCCTGGGGATGGTCCAGAGCCAGCAGGATGGCATCGGCCAGGTCGCTGACATGCACGAAATTGCGTTTCACCGGCCGCCCGTTGGGATCCAGCATCAGCGGTACGGCGCCACTCTGCACATATTCGTCGGCGCGCTCCGGCCCCACCAGGTCGCGCCAGCGGGGTCCCCCAAACACGTCCTCCCCAAAAGAAAGGGAGTATTTGAAATCGTCCTTTTCCATGATCCAGGGCGCCCGCAGGCAGCAGCCGCATAGGTCGTTTTGTACGAAATACTGCTCCAGCATCACCTCTTCGAGAACTTTGGAGAGCGCGTAGCAACCGGGGTAGGCGCTGTGCTTCTGCTGTTCGGTGACCGGCACGGGATGTGGGTAGAAGAAATGGCCCAGGGCAGCGTCGCCGCCAATTAGGATGATCCGCTTGAAGGAGGGGCTGGCGCGGCACTCCTCCAGCAACCAGAACAGTCCCTTGATGGTCACGTCGATCACGTCCTCCGGTGTTTCCTTGCAGGTGGCGCAGTGGAGGATGTGCGAGATTCCCTCCATGGCCCCACGCACAACCGGCCGATTGGAAATGCTTCCTTGCACGACCTCCAGCCGCGCCCGCGGCTCGAGAAGCCGGTTGTGGCACAACGCGCGGACTTTGACGTTCTGATGATTGACGGACTGCAGAATGCGATCGATGAAATGCCGCCCTACCTTGCCGGTCGCTCCGGTAACCAGGATGTGCTTGGAGGAAATTGGAGTCGTCATTTCGTAGCCTCCCCTCAGGTAACCTGCCCACCGGCCACAGCCTATCAGTTTTGCGGCGAATGTGCTTGGTGATTGCAGTTAAAGAGAGAAACTCGGCCCTGACCGCCTGGACAGCGCGCCTGTAGTCCCTACTCTGGAGTCAGCGTGGACGGCGGAGTCGAGATTTGCCTGAAGGTGCGGCCGCTGCTGCCCATTCGCCTTGACCCGGGTTCGCCACGCGCTGGCGGTAAAGTACTAACGGCCCTCTCCCTGGGAGTCTGTGTGGCAACTGCGGGGTGAGAGGCTCAAGATCTTGCTTAGACGGATTGGCGTCATGATATTGCTACGAGTCCTCGACTCCACAGGCCCGCGAAGGGAGCAGCGATTCCGTCCCCGGCTACGCGTGGGCGGTTCGCCGCCACAGGCGGGTGAGATTGAAGGCCGTGCAGGCCAAGGCGATTTCCCCACCCACTTTGCTCAGCCCGCGCAGTCGCACGCGGCGCATGCCTCGTTGCTCCTTCAGCACGCCGATCACGGGTTCGACCAGGGCCTGACGCCGGCGATAGCGTGCCTGTCCCGCCGCACTGCGCAGACGGGCTCGCATGCGACAGTGTTCGGGACTGTCCCCCGCCATTTTCAGCGGCCCGCGGTGGTGCTGCAACTCCCCGCTCAAGTGCGCATCGGGGACGAAGCCCTCGATGCCACGCGTTTCCAAGCCCCCCGCGTTCTCGACCGAGAAGAAGGCGCTATCGGCGCTCACCTGCGCCGGCCATTCTCCGCACGCCTCCCTCACCCGATCCACCATGGGCAGCAACGAGGCACTATCGCTCACCGCCTGCGTGGTGCGCTGGGCCACGATCAGATGGTCGTCGCTGACCGCCAAGTCCACCGTGTAACCCAACACAAAGCCGCGTGCTTGGTGCAGAAAGCGGCTGTCGGGGTCGGTCGTCGACAATTGCCACGCCCCCGACTTTTCCAGCTTCGCCAGGTCCTGGCGTGTCTGCGCGAGCTGCTGCTGGAGCCGCTCCGCGTAGCTCGGATCCACTTGCGTCCCCGGCTCTTCGTCGGGATCCGCCACCGCACCTTGCTGCTGCCAGCGCCGAATTTCCCGTCGCGTCTTGGCCATCCGGTGGCGCAGTTCCTGCACCGTCTCCGTGCGTCGTCGCGAGGCGTTGGCCTCCACCCGGGTCGAGTCAATGGCCACGTGCCCCAAGCGCCCCATCCCCAACCCGCGCGCCACTTCCACCACTTGCAGAAACAGATCGTTGATCGCCCGGCGATGCCGGGTGCGAAAAGCGTTGAGTGTCCAGTGGTCGGGCGTCGCCCCGCCCGCCAAGTAGCGAAACGCCAGGTCCTCGCGGATCCGCTGCTCCAACCGCCGCGACGAGGTCACTTGCAGCGCGTAAGCGTACAGCCACACCTTCACCATCAGCGCGGGCGCGTAGGCGGGAGGACCCTCTTCGACGTAAGCCTCCTCGAACCCGCTCAGGTCCAGTTCCTCCACCACCCGATGCACGAAAAAGCACAAGTGATCTTCTCCCAGCACGTCCTTCACGCTGGGCGGCAACAACCACGCTTGATCTGGTTCGTAGGGCAGAAATCTCATCGCGGGCCTCCTCGCCCGCGTTCCCTGCACGTGCCCAACCGAGAGTTATCACACAGACTCCCTGGGCGACAGGGCGGCCCCACGGTACGAGGCCATGTCAGACAATGAAACCAGCCCTCTCCCCCCGGAAAGGGCTGGAGCTGAAATCGACAAAGGCGCAGGACTCCCCACATCGCGGCGCCGGGGAAACCGCCAATCGCAAATCCAAAATCCGCCGGTCACATACCGGCGCTACAGAATCAAGCTGACTCGCTACGCGGTGTTTGACAAGCGATACTCTCTCAGGCACTATAGAAGATATGAGGAAAGCTACGAGATTCTCTAAGAGCTTTACTATTGATCGTTCCATCCTCGACTATCTGCAACGCACGCGTTCCAGTCGTTCCCGGAGCGAACGCGTCAATGCATTGCTCCGCCGGGCGATCCTCGAGGAGCAGTACGAAGCTCTGGAGATGGAGGCAGCGGAGTTCTTTGCCGCCGCCGGAAAGACGGAACGCGCCGAGTCCAAGGCCTTTGCTGTGGCCAGCCACCGGTCGATCGCGCGGGATGTTGAATGATGGTGCGTACTCCGCCCACCGGTTGGTTTCCCCGGCGCGGTGAAGTTTACCTGGTCCGGCTGGACAAGGACCGTCCGGCGCTGGTGATTTCCGCCGACGCTCTCAACCGCTACGCCCTTGACGTTTGCGTGGTGCCCATGACGACCGTCGGGCGGCCGAAATTTTCGCTGCGAGTTCAAGTCAAACCCGGCGAAGGTGGCGTCAGCCGCGATTCCTGGGCAAAGTGCGACCAGGTGACGACGCTTGAAAAGAACCTTCTGCTTTACCCACCGCTCGGCCGGCTGACGGACAAGACACTCATAACTATCGAGCAAGGCATCAAGCTGGCGCTGCAACTCCCCTAACGTGGGTCTGCGTCCGTCTGGTCGGGTTTTCGTTTTCATTTCCCGGCCGACCGATGACATACATCTGACCGCCTCCGCAGACAATGCGGTAAGAGCAGGGGTTAGGGGCTGGGGTCTAGGAATTGACGATTGCTGATGGAAGATTTCAGACCGAGGGACGGGGGACTGCGAATTGCCGAATGACCATCGAACCGTTCGGGCGAACACGCGGCGGCCCGAGAATTATAGGCCAGGGTCTTGATTCCGTTGCTTAAGTAGTTTATAATGATTGGCAAGTCTGGCTGGGCATCGTCAGGGCACGATCAACAAATCTCGCAGTGGAGGAATCATGAGGCGACTTCTGTGGCTGTTCGTCACCCTTGTCTGGTGTGTCTGCAATGCGGCGGGTCAAAAGCCGGGATCGCACGCGGCTGCGGCAAAGCCGACTGCCGGGGAGAAGAGTGCACAACCGAAATTCAAGGCGATCTGGGAACCCATCAATTATCCCGATGATCTCATCTTGATGGACGTTTCCTTTGCCAACGATCAAGTGGGCTGGATAGCGGGCGGATCGAAATGGAAAGAAGGCGGCTTTATCCTTCAGACCAAAGACGGCGGTGACCATTGGGCCGTGCAGCTCGGTGACCCGCATTCGAGTGACCCCTCCATAAAACACCTCCGCTTTATTGACGAGACGCATGGTTGGGCGGTTCAAGGGGAAAAGCTGGTGCGTACTTCGGACGGGCAGAACTGGGAAGACGCCGGCACTCTGCCGCGCTTCAGCCCTCTCCACGACTATACGTTTACCTCGCCGACTCAGGGGTTTGCCTTGACGGGTTACGCAACCGAAGGGTCAAAAATCTTTCTTACCAGGGATGGCGGGAACACCTGGAAGCAGGTTTTCCAGTGCACAACGAAAGTCGAAGAGAATGGGCTGACGAAGAACACCGGCTGCTATCTCAACACGTTGCACTTTCCGACTCCTGACGTTGGCTACGCCGTGGGTGGGAGCTACAACGACGGCCCCGGCCGGGGGTTCTTCGTCGTGGCCAAGACGACCAACGGGGGCGAAAGCTGGAGTGTCGTTTACACTTTCGCCACGATTCCCCATGCCGAGGCCGTTTTCTTCACCAGCGCGAGCACCGGCGTGACCCGGAACAACGATGGCAAGTTTTATCTCACCAGCGATGGTGGGCTGACTTGGAAAGGTGTCACGGGCTCGGGCGAATGGGAGCGATATCGAATTGCCTTTGCCGACCCGCAAGTGGGATGGACGGCCGGTGAACGGAAAGTGGGCTTCACCACCGACGGCGGCCGGCACTGGAATTCCCGCGAATTGCGTCTTCCCGCCACTGTGCAAGCATTCAGTCTCGCGAGTCGCCAACGGGCCTACGTGGTGGGTGAGCACGGAATGATCTATCGCTATCGCATTGTGCTCTTCAATTACACCTCGAAGGGAATGCTCGACGCGCCGGCGATGCCCGCGGCTTCCGCGACTCAAGACCCGGCGCAATAGCGTGCAGCGTGCATCTTCAGCGGGTAGGGCGGGGGACCGATCTACCCGTCAGGCTCTCGATCCCATATCGGGCCTCAGCCACGGTCGGCTTCCACCGGACCAAACGCCATTAACCATGCTCAGCTGTAACCGGAATCCAAGATACAAGCCACAGTTGGGGCTCTTCCAGCCGTGGGCTTTTCTCGTATTCAAGAACCCACGGTTAACTCAAACCACGAATTAACTGTGGCTATCAAGACAGGTTCTTCCGGCGACCGTAGCGGGGGAGCACACCCGTTCCCATCCCGAACACGGGTTTTGTAGCGTAACAGGCTTCGGGATGGGCGCGTCTCGCCACCCAGTGCGTCGTCGCTTTTGGGCGCCGCGGCTTTTGTTTAGTCCTCCTCGAAAGCCCTCAACATGGCGGGAGATAAACGATCTGGGCTTCGTCGATGATTCGGAAAAGCCCGGAGCAGAGCTTTGACCCGCACACGACCGGGGCGGCTCCGGAGTACTGTGCGGAGGTGATTAAGCTCGGCGTGCCGCAGACGGGGCAGGCCAGCACGGCGATGAAATTGGGAGCGAAAGACTCTCGCAAGTAGCCGAAGTCGTCAAGAAGGATGATGTCGCCGGGCGCCATGTCCGCGAGCGACGACCGATTCACTAAATGGACAACGCCAGGGAGTCGCGCAGTCTCGGAGGGATTCGAGGCTGCTCGCACTGCCTCTCGGCCAGACGCGTCGCTGGTTTTCCGAAGCTTACTCCCGCGTTTGCCCACTGCCTATTCAGCCTGCCTCCCCCGGGCGCCCCGGGATGAACTTGCCGCAAAAGGGGTTGCAAGGCCCTCCACGCCTTACCCTACGTGCCTTCCATCGCTGGCGGCTCTAGCGGTTTGTCAAGTAGCTCGCGGGGGCGGCCATTGTTTAGAGCCGCGGCCGGCAGTGTAGCGCCACGCGCATATCGCGCTCGTGCCCACGGCCACGACGACCGTGCCAGCATGCACCCTGCAAGTTGTGGCTCACGCGTGCGATGAACGCTGAGCCCTGATCCCCGCTTTTCTCCCCAGAACCCGCCCGCCCTTAACATTGGTGGACCTTGGGCAGTGGCGGGCGTGGGGCCTGCTTCTGTGCGCCGCGGCACCGAGGTGGCGGCTTTATGCGCCACCCTTAGCATGGCGATCCTGTTGTGGCGGGATCGCCGTGACCTCGACTAACCAAAACAGCAAATTCTTCCCCCGCTTGGCGGTATCAAAAACGACACCGTTCGCGGAGTCCAGCCTCCCGGCCTCCACTGAACAATCAGGACGGCATCCTGGGAACGCTTTTCAGCAAACGGCGTGTTGCATAGCGACATGACCGATTGCCGGTTCGATCCCTGCCTCCAGAAACGGTAAACCGTGCGCCTGGCTCGAGCGGAGACGATTCCAATCTGGCACTTCGGTGCCAATTCGGGAAAAGGCGCTCAAGACCGAACCGGTCGGACTGATTGCCCATTGTTCTCCCTGCTTTCCGAGTCGCAACCCATCCCACCGGCGGTTTGCTCTGCCCGGTCCGGGGCGGCTAGCGATTTCGCTCCGGACCGGGAGTCACCCACCACGTCCTGCCACCGACGCTTGGAAAGGGAGCCGGTCGGCAATGGCGATGCCTTCCGGCTGGTGAGCGCGTGACGTGCCCTAAGTTTTATGCGCGTCGCTCTGCCTCTCGCACAGACCCTTATCGGCGGTTTCGTTTTGAGCATGAGAAACTACGGGAGGAATTTCGCGATCGTCGCTCCGTCCAGCGCCGAGCGTTTGTTCGGATTTGAGCTTTCCCATTTCGGAACGCAGCGGTAGGTCAGCACGTGCCCGAGCTCGAAGGTCTCCACGGAGAATTCGCGGCTCATCGGGCCGGGTCGATGGGTCAAACGTGCGGGGTGAGGAACCGTGACGCACGCGCCAAAACCTCCCTGCGGCTCCCCGGCCGCCGGGTTCAGAATCATCGTAAGTGCTTGACTGCTGGTCTCTTGGTGCCCGCACTCGAACCCCGACCGGGAGCAACCCCGTGAGCCTGCGCCCCTTTCCCGACACACCCGCCGTGGCCGCACTTGCTCCCCTAGCGAGGCTAGACACTGCACCTTTTCCTCGCAACACCACTCGGGTGGCTACTTGGCCCATCCTTTGCAATTTCTAAGGACAGCGCACCGAACCCAGGGCCGAACGCGGCGAACGATGCGTAGAGCCGCAGGCTCTATGCCGCGGGTGAAGTGTTGCCTGCGGCGGCGCAGCAAGCAGCCCGAGGTTCGAAGGACGCTGGCCCAGAGGAACGCCACACCCCGCGACCGGGCCATTCGAGAGTGAGCGAGGTTCTTATGGCAACCCAACCGGCTCCGACCTACAAGCAGCTTACCGACGCGGCAGCGGCTCCCGCCATTCGCCACCGGCTGATCCCGCGCAGGACTGCGACCCAGCCCAGGGTCCATCCCAGGACGCAGAGGGATGTAAACCAAGGCCCGGAACAACAGCGGCTATTGCTCGAAATGCTTCCCCTGGTCAAGCGTCTGGCCTTCAAGATTCGCCAGCGCTTACCGGCTCACGTGGAGGTGGATGACTTGCTCGCGAACGGTGTGCTGGGGCTGGTGGATGCCGTGGCGAAGTTCGACAGCGCGAAGCGCGTGAAGCTGGAGAGTTACGCGGCCCACCGGGTTCGCGGAGGCATTCTGGACGGCCTGCGCGGCGCGGATCCCGCCTCCCGCGACATGCGGAGGAAGAACAAGAGGATTCAGCAACTCTATCGTGAACTGGAAGTCAAGCTCGGGTGCCCGGGAACCGACGAGGAGATTGCCGCGGCGCTGGGCATGAGCCTGTCGCAATGGCACCGCACCCTGAACGAGGTGCGGGGTCTGGCGTTCGACTTCGGGGCGCGGACCATTTCCGCGGGTCCGACCTCGAAACGGCCCTGCACCGACCCGGCGCTTCTCGCTGACCACGGGGCGAACCCCTTCGAGCTGTGTTATCGCCGCGAGCAACGCGAGCTCTTGCGCCACGCGCTCTCCCACCTGCGCGAGCGTGAGCGTCGAATCATCGTGTTTTACTATCAGCAGGAGTTGACCATGAAGCAGATCGCCGACCGTCTGAACGTGGACGAATCGCGCGTCTCGCAGCTCCATTCCGCCGCCTTGCTCCGGTTGAAGGCGTGCATCGAGTCCATGCTGTGCCGGCGGCGCGCCGCCCCCTCCGGGGCCGCTGCGAGCATCGCCATGGCCGCCGGAACCGTGGCCTGAGAAAAATTCCGGCCGGGGGACAATCCCGCGTAGTTCGTGGCGATGCTGCGGACCAGGACGTGAAGCTCCGGCCGCCATCCTGCACGCGGCGCCTCCCGCGGTTTGCCGCCCCGCCCCAGTCCCCAGGTTCTCTCGCCTGGGTGGCAATCTGGACACCCAACCCTCGTTCTGAAGCGAATCCTCTTTTGCTCCTGACCCGCCCGCTTGCATCCGCGCGGGGTGAATGATAGCCTCTTGGAGCCTTCCTCTTGTAGCGAGCCGGGCACTTGGCCGCGCCGACGAAGCTCGACGTCATACAAGACGGTCGCCTCCTCTGGCCGGCGTGCGGCCCCAGTGAAGCCATGAATCGACATGAGAACAAGGTCTTCGAGAATCAGCACGTGATTCTGGATGAGGGCGTGTTTGTGAACTGCACGTTTAAGAACTGCAGCTTGGAATATTCAGGCGGCGACGTCTACGTGCAGAATTGTCAGGGAGAAGGTTGCCAGCTTGTATGGCGGGGAGCGGCGCAGCGCACGGTTCTGTTGCTGCAAGGCCTCGGCCTGATGGTTCCACCGCCGCCACCCGCAGGCTCCGAACCGCCCAGTCGCGTGCAGTGACCGAGCCGCTCGATGCCGTGGGACTCGTGGGAGGCTGACGAGCCTGACAGCCTGATAAAGAGCTGAGGGGCCCCCGTATTCGAGTGCCGGCTGGCTGCAGCCGGTATTCCGGGCCAGACGATGCCATCTGCTACCGCATCCTTCAAAGAAGCCGACGTCAGCCTATAACTCTTTATTTTGCAATGGTTTATATGCACATGGGGTTGCCTGGTTCAACTCTCTGCTCGCTGGCGAGGCGCCAAGTCGAGGCAATTCTCTTGCCTTTTCTTCGCCAGAACTTTTATATTCAAGCATTTGAACCCGGGAATCGCTCAACGCTGAGGACTGAGTTTTGGCCAAGTCGACCACGCCTCACATCTTTGTCAGTCTCGCGGCGCCGACCCTGAGCGCCATGGAAGCCCTTGCCGTCCGCGTGGCGGGAGCGCCCATCGGCTATGAGCTGCGCCTGGATTACCTCCAGGACTTCACCCAATTCGAATCCCAGCTTCATCAGATGCTCATGCGTCTGCATTCCCCGCAGGCCATCGCCACGTGTCGGTTGGCGCGCGCCGGCGGCATGTTGCGGGGCACGCTCGCTGATCAAGTGGCCGTCCTTTCTGCCGCGGTGCGTGCTGGATGCCAGTGGGTTGACCTCGAGATCGAATCGGTCCAAAAAGGCGGAGCAGCGTTGCTCCGGCAGTTCCGGCCCGCCAAGCTTATCATTTCCTACCACGACTTCCGCAAGACGCCGGCGCTGGGCGCGACGTTTCGGCGCCTACTGCGGCTGCCGGCCCAAGTCGTCAAGATCGCGACGCACGCGCGCTACCTGCGCGACAACCTGCAAATCCGCCGCCTGCTCCAGGCGAATCGCTGTCGCAGCCCGCGAGTGGTGGCGCTGGCCATGGGCGCTTCGGGAATCCCCTCGCGCCTGCTCTCGCTGCTCTGGGGTTCGGCGTTCACTTACGCGGCGCCTTTCAACCACTCCCCGGCAGCGGCCGGCCAAGTTCCCGCCGAGGTCATGCGCGCTGTCTATCGGGTCGATCGCCTCGACAGCCGGACGCAACTATATGGCGTGCTGGGTTCGCACGCTTCCATTTCGCTTTCGCCGGCCATGCAAAATGCGGCCTTTCAGGCCAAGCACGTGAATGCCGTCTTCCTGCCCTGCCAGACCAGCCAACTGCAGGACTTCCTCACCTTCGCGCGGGAGCTGGAGCTCCAGGGATTCGCCGTGACCATGCCTTACAAACGCGCCATCCTGCGCGCCCTCGATTGGGTCGACCCGCTCGCCCACCGCATCGGTGCGTGCAACACCGTGGCCATGCAGCGGGGCCGCTGGTTGGGGTGGAACACCGACGCCGCTGCGGTGGTGGAAGTCCTCACCAAGCGTTTACGCCTGGCGGGCAGCAGCATTCTGATTCTGGGGGCGGGCGGCGCGGCGCGGGCGGCAGCCTACGCGGTACGCGCGGAAGGCGCGGAAGTTATCATCGCTGCGCGGCGCGAGCAGGCGGCGCGCAACCTGGCGCGAGGCTTGGCGGCGCAGGTGGTTCCCTGGGGCAGCGCCGAGGGCCTCGAGGTGGACGCCGTCATCAACGCCACGCCCGTGGGCATGTACCCGCACGCTGACGGCACACCGATCGACCTTGCCCGGCTGCGCGTGCGGGTAGTCTTCGACATGGTCTATTACCCCCTCACCACGCGTTTCCTGAACGAAGCGCGCGGGCGCGGCCTGACCACGATTTCAGGCCTCGAAATGCTTGTGGCGCAGGGCGCACGGCAGTTTGAAATCTGGACAGGCCTCGCCGCCCCGCGCGCGTTGATGGAGCAGGCCGTCCGCCAGGCGCTCGACTACTCAGCGGGAGGGTAGGGCCCTTGAACAGGTCGAGAGAGTTGAACGTTCAACTCTTCGACTCTCCAACTCCTTGAATTTGCTTTTCATTTCATGTCTGACGCGCTTCCCAACTTCGCAGAGTTCAAACGGCTGACCGGCCAGGGCAATGTGGTACCTGTTTATCGGTCCGTGGTCGCGGACCTGCTGAGTCCCGTCTCCGCGTTCCTGAGTCTCTCGCCGCAGCACGGACGCGCGGCGGCTGCGCACCCCCACAGTTTTCTGCTCGAAAGCGTCGAAGGCGGCGAGCGCGTGGGCCGCTACACGTTCTTCGGCGTCGACCCTTTTCAAGTCGTCTCCTGCCGCGGTGACCGCATCACGCTCGCGCGTGGAGCGCACCGCCAAGTAGGGACGGGCAACATCTTCCAGTTCCTGCGCCACCTCGGCGCGCGCTACCAATCGGTCGTAATTCCCGGCCTGCCGCCCTTCACTGCCGGCGCGGTCGGTTATCTTTCCTATGAAGCCGTGCGCATGCTGGAGCGCCTGCCAGCGCGCGTCGCGCCTGACGTCGATCTTGACGACGCGGTATTCATGTATTTTTCGAGCGTGCTGGCCTTCGACCACGTGCAGCACCGGCTCTTCCTGATCGCCAACGTGTTGACGGAAGAAGGCAAGGGAAGCCTGCGGGCGAAGTACGACGCGGCCTGCCGCCATCTCGATCGCCTGTAAGGCCTGTTGCGCCGGCCGCTCCGCCTGCCGCGCGCCCCCCGGCCGCAGGGCGCGTTGCGGGTGCGTCCCAACATGCCGCGCGATCGGTACGAGGCGATGGTCGAGCGCTCCAAGGAATACATCCGCGCCGGCGACATCTTCCAGGTGGTGCTTTCCCAACGGATGGAAGTTCCCGTCCGCGTCCCCGCCTTCGAAGTCTATCGCGCGCTGCGCGTCGTCAATCCCTCACCGTACATGTACTATCTGCGCATGGGTGAGTCCACGGTGCTCGGTTCCTCGCCCGAAATGCTCGTTAAGGTCGCGGGCCGCGACGTCGAGTACCGGCCCATCGCCGGGACGCGGCCGCGCGGCAAGTCGGAGGAAGAGGACAAGCGCCTGGAAGAAGAGCTTCGCTCCGACGCCAAGGAGTGCGCCGAGCACATCATGCTGGTCGATCTCGGCCGCAACGACGTGGGCCGGGTGTGCGAGTTCTCGACCGTGCGGCCCCAGGAAATCATGTTCGTCGAACGCTACTCGCACGTCATGCACCTGGTCTCGCAGATCACCGGGCGCCTGCGTCCCGATGCTGACAGCTACGCCGCGCTGGCTGCCTGCTTCCCCGCCGGCACCCTCACTGGCGCGCCCAAGGTCCGCGCCATGGAGATCATCGACGAGCTGGAGCCCACTCGCCGCGGCCTCTACGGCGGCTCCGTGCTCTACCTCGACTTCTCCGGTAATCTCAATTCCTGCATTGTCATCCGGACAGTATTAATCAAAGATAAAATCGCCTACCTGCAAGCCGGCGCCGGCATCGTCGCCGACTCCGTCCCCGCGCGCGAGTACGACGAGTGCATGAACAAGGCCCGCGCCGTCCTGCGCGCTTTCGAACTCGCCGAAAAAGGCCTGTAACGGCGATTTCAGATCCTCCGGGGGGCGGAAAACGCGGAGCGAAGAGCGGTTTCGTAGCCCTACGGCTTTCAAGATAGAGAGGGGAGCCGTGGACCTTGTTGAAGAACCTGCTTACGCGGTCGCAAGGAGTGCGCTCCACGACAACCTACCATGTAAATCCTCCCATCCCCCTGGAAAGCGTGTCACCCCGCGCGGGCGATAGCCCTAGCGGTCGTCAGGGCCCAACCCTATGATTCCGCGTCACTAATCTGCTGAATCGCTCTTTGGCAAAGCCCTTGCTGCCGCTCATCAGGGCTGCTTCAGCAATAAGGTTCGACCCAGGAATTCCACGGAAGCTAGCGTAGATCAACCTAGTCTGGGAGGTATGCCGATGCGAATCTTAGGTGATCTGGACCCACGCCAAGGAACGGACGACATGCCGAAGGATGCAAGGAAAGGTCAGAACGAGAGCGTCGAGGTCAAGGCCAACCCGGCGGAAAGCCGCATGGGCACTGTTGGGGAAGTCCCACTGGAAGACCGCGGCGGGCAGGTGGGCGGCGCCCCAATGTTCCGGCAGATCGGGGAGAGGCGGCGGGACGGCGACCGGCGTTCGGCTGCCGAGTCTCCGGAGTGGGCACGCAACTCAAGGCGGCACCGCCATCCAACCGGAGCCCTGTGGTGCGCATTCGCAGTGCTGACCCTCGCCTTGATTGGCGAATTAGCGTACAGCTACCGCGCTCTGCGGAAAGGCCACATCGCGCAAATACCCGACATGCTGCAATCGGTTACGAAGCTAGCAGGACAAATGATGGCCATGGAAGCTGAACTTCCCGACCTGGAAACCAAGTGGAACGGCCTTGCTGACCGCATCGTCCGGCTCGATCGCAAAGTCGACTCCACACTGCGGACCGCAAGCCGCCAGACCCAGGAACTTGTGGCGCAAGCCGAAGGACGGCTGCGAGAAGAGATGGATCGACAGGCCAAGGTCGTGGACGCACGCCTGAGCCAAGTGGAGTCGAACCAGAGGGAAGATCACACCCGCCTGGCGCGACTCAACGAGCAACTGGAGAAGGAAGTTGCAGCTCTGCGCGGTGAGCTGGCCACGACCCAGGACGGAACCAATCGCGGCTTGGCAGGCCTGCATCAGGAAGTCAGTCAGAACGAGGACAGCTTACACAACCTCGCCCAACAACTCCACCGTGAACGAGTGAGCTTCGAGACCGTTAAGGATTCGCCGACGGAAATCGTCCCGGGCGTCTCCCTGACGGTCCTCAAAACCAACCCGCGCTATCAGCGGTTTCGAGGGTACGTCTCGTTGACCGCCGAAGGGCGTACGCTGTGGCTCGACAATCTGGGCGCGCATGAGGCCCTCGACCTTTACCCGCGCGACACCAGTCATCCCTACAGTCTGATCATCACCCAGGTCAACCCGCATGGGGTGGTGGGCTACTTGCTTCTGCCGGCGGGCGCCAAAGTGGGCTAGTTTCTTCCCGGACGCCGCACGCATCGCAGGCACCGCGGTGTGTGCGGCTACGCCATCGTCTCGCCGTCATTTCCTCGCCAGCCAGAATCCAGGGGGCGGTCATTCACGCCCAGGCCCCAAGCCACAGCATCGTCATTCCCGCGCGAGGGGGGCCACGCCTTCGTATACCTGTCCCGGTTCCAACCGTTCCTTCACCTCCTGGCCATTCGCAATCGATGACGCCGTGCCGTACGGCGCCGCGGGCGGAGCTTGCAGTCGTGGCGGTCTGTCCAGCCCAGTCGGAGCCGATTTTGGGCTGAGCGATTTCTGGCTGACTGGCGCAGGGAGCAAGGCCTGCATTAGAATGGGTCCGAGGCGATGAAGGGAAGTTCAGATGACTACTGAAACGCGAGCCAAGATCGATATCCCCGAGGAAAAGATTGCCGACTTCTGCCGGCGGCATCACGTGCGCCATCTCGCCTTGTTCGGGACCGTCCTGAGGCCGGACTTCGGCTCCGCGAGCGACGTCGATGTGCTCGTCGAGTTCGATCCCAATCACGTTCCCTTCCTGGATTTCTTCGCCATGGAAGAAGAACTGGCGGGAATCCTTGGCCGGAAAGTGGACTTGAACGCGCCCCAATTTTTGAGCCGACACATTCGCGACCAAGCGATGGCCGAGGGCCGAGGTTCACTATGTCGCGCCGTGATGCGACCGTGCGCCTGCGGCACATGCTCGACCACGCGCGTGAAGCCGTCGCTATGGCACGCGACCGGTCCCGCGACGACCTCAACGCCGATCGCCAGTTCAATCTCGCGCTCGTTCGGTTGCTTGAAATCGTGGACGAAGCAGCCAGCCGGATGACACCGGAAGACTGCGCTCTGTATCCTGACATTCCCTGGCCGCGCATCGTGGGGCTAAGGAACCGCCTGATCCACGGATACGACGGCGTGGATTTCGACATCCTCCTCTGGCAGATCATCACCCAGGATCTCCCTCCGCTCATTGCAGCACCGGAAAGACATCTTTCACCCGCCTCTCCTTCCGCATCCTGAAAACCCCGAGCTGCCGGTTGGGTGGACTCCCGGGTTGCCCTAGCCACATCCAGCCTAACCCGCACGTCGGTTGGCATTGTTTGCGGGATAGGACGATGAACCCAGATGCAAGAAGGGGGCTTTGCGGTACAATCGTCCTCCCCAAGGAGGGGACAAACCGCCATGGCGAAGATTACGGATATGAAGGTGAACGAGCCGCGGAAGCGTTTGCGCGGGGCGTTGCCGAAGATCGGGATTCGGCCGGCGATTGACGGGCGCCGAAAGGGAGTTCGAGAAGCGCTGGAAGGGCAGGTCATGGGAATGGCGAAGGCTGCGGCGGGATTTCTGGAGAAGAATCTTCGCCACCCGAACGGTCTACCTGTGGAATGCGTCGTGGCCGACACTTGTATTGGGGGCGTCGCGGAGGCTGCCGAATGCGCCGATAAGTTTGCGCACGCGGGTGTGGGGGTGTCGCTGACGGTCTCTCCGTGCTGGTGCTATGGGTCGGAGACGATGGACATGGACCCGCTCATCCTCAAGGCGGTGTGGGGTTTCAACGGCACGGAGCGTCCGGGAGCCGTGTACCTGGCTGCGGTGCTGGCTGGACACAACCAAAAGGGCTTGCCGGCTTTTGGCATTTACGGGCACGACGTTCAGGATGCCGCGGACACCTCGATTCCCCAGGATGTGCAGGAGAAGTTGCTGCAATTCGCCAAAGCGGGCCTGGCGGCTGCCGAGATGCGGGGCAAGTCCTATCTGTCATTGGGTTCCGTGTCCATGGGCATTGCGGGCTCGATGGTGAATTCCGATCTCTTCCAGAACTACCTGGGGATGCGAAATGAGTACGTGGACATGTCCGAGTTCGTTCGGCGCATCGACGAGGGGATCTTTGACCCGGACGAGTTCGGACGCGCGCTGCGGTGGGTGAAAGACAATTGCCCGGAGGGCCCCGACCTAAATCCCCCGCAAATGCAGGCGTCTCGGGAGAGGAAGGATGCCGACTGGGCGACGGTTGTCAAAATGACAATGATCGCGCGGGATCTGATGATCGGTAACCCGCGCCTCGCGGAGCTGGGTTGCGGGGAGGAGGCCTTGGGCCGCAACGCCCTGGTGGGAGGCTTCCAGGGGCAGCGGCATTGGACAGATCATTTCCCCAACGGGGATTTTATGGAGGCCATGCTCAATTCTTCTTTCGACTGGAATGGTATCCGCGAGCCTTTTGTCTTCGCCACCGAGAACGATTCCCTCAACGGCATCGCCATGCTCTTCGGGCACCTGTTGACGGATACCGCGCAGATCTTTGCGGATGTGCGGACCTACTGGAGTCCGGCGGCGGTGAAGCGGGTGACCGGCAAAACCTTAGCCGGTAAGGCCAGTAGAGGCATTATCCATTTAATTAACTCCGGCGCGGCCACGCTGGATGCAACGGGACTGATGAGGAGGAATGGCAGTCCCGCCCTGAAACCCTTTTGGGAAATCGTCCCCGAGGAAGTCGGGCGCTGTCTGGATGCCACGCGGTGGGCCCCGGCGATGCGTGAGTACTTCCGCGGCGGCGGCTACTCTTCGCAATTCGTGACCCAGTGCGAAATGCCCGTGACCATGTCTCGCCTCAATTGGATCATGGGCCTGGGCCCGGTGTTGCAACTCGCCGAAGGCTACACCGTGGGCCTTCCGGAGGACGTTCACAGCGTTTTGGATCAGCGGACCAATCCTACTTGGCCAACTACTTGGTTTGCGCCCGTTCTCACTGGACAGGGCTCATTCCGCGACGTCTATTCGGTGATGTCCAACTGGGGCGCCAACCACGGGGCGATTAGTTACGGGCACATCGGCGACAAACTGATTACGCTCGCCGCTCTGCTGCGGATTCCGGTCTCGATGCACAACGTCGCAGAAGAGAGAATCTTCCGGCCCAGCGCGTGGAGCGCCTTCGGGACTCGGGATCTGGAGGGGGCCGATTACCGCGCGTGCGCCAACTTTGGTCCTCTTTATGGAAAAAGGTAACCTGCGGCCTCCCCGCTCCCGTTGACCCAGAAAGAAATCCTGCCTGCCAGGTCAGCGGGAGCGGCGCCGCGGGCTGCCTTCGCCAGCCTGGACCTGTGCCGCCAGGAGTTTTCACCCCGACTCGGAAGTCCCGCCCTTACAGGAATGCAAAAGCTCGACTCGATTCCACCATGTCCTCAAGTGCAAGACGTCTACGCCTGGCTTTTGAGGTCGTGCACCAGGCGGCAGTAGAGATCGACCGCTGCGACCAGATCCGCTTTGCGCACGCACTCGTCCGCGGTGTGCGCCACGGTGATCGAACCCGGTCCCAACAGGAGCGGCCGTCCCCAATTCGTGAGCGCCGGCAAATCGGTGGTGAATGCCACGACGTCCGTCTCGTAGCCGTTGAGCTTTTCCATCAGGAGAAACGGCGTGTCGCGCACGAACTCAAAGTCGCAGCGGCCGCCGATAACCTCTGCAATCTTCCGCCGCGTCGGCCCGGAATCTTCCACGGTGCGGATCAGGATCTGCACCAGGGCTTCATCGGGGACCACGTTGGCCGCCCGGCCCCCGCTGATCACGCCGATGTTCATCGTGGAAGGCCCCAACACGGGGCTGAGCGGCAACGCGATCTTGCGCAGGTCGGCCAGCACATCCAACAGCTTTTCGATGGCGTTCTCACCCAGCTCGGGGTAGGCGGAATGCGCCATCTTGCCGCGTGCGTGGATTTCGAATCGCAGGTTGCCCTTCGTCCCGATGACGAGCTTATTCTCCGTCGGTTCGCCATTGATAATGCAACGCGAGCCGCGCGGGTGCAGGTTCGCTTCGCGCGCGCCGTCGCTGGTGGTCTCTTCCCCGACCAGGAAGAGCAGGGCGAAATCCTTCACGCCTTCCTTCTTCAGCCGTTCCGCCGCCGTCACCTGCGCGGCCAGGATTCCCTTTGCGTCGCAGGAGCCGCGTCCGTAGATGCATTCCGCGTCCTCGTGCGCGGGGAAAAACGGCGGCACCGTATCCAGGTGCGTGCTCAGCACGACGTCCGGCTTCCCCCAGCACGCGAGCACGTTGGAACGGTCGCGCGAAACGGGCATGAGCTCCGCCTGAAAACCCAGGTGCGCGAGGTATTCTTTCACAAACTTCGCGCAGGCCTCCTCATGGCCAGTGACCGATTCAATGTTGACCAGGTTCTTGGTGAGTTCAAATAGATCCATGGAGAATTTCGACCAGACGCTCGCCGAAAGGCAGCTTCTGCCGGCCGTGCGGGAACGATTCTGAACTCCAGCGCAACGGTATGACGTTAGCCTACAGGGAAAATAGCGTCAAGCCCAATCGCGGACATGCGCCTTCTGCGAGGCCGCGACTTGAGTGAGGAAGCGAAACCGAGTCCCCTTGCGGCCTCCTGCCCAACCTCTTCACTCCTCATTATTCGCTGCGTGCTTGGTACCGCCCAGGCCGGGCAACCACACCCCTCACTAGGGCACCCTACCAAACCGCGGCAGGGCTGGCATTCGAAACTGCAGAATGATAAAATCGAAGGTTGTCAGCAGCAGTTTGGCTGCCTCCCAGGGGGCCATATGAGCCGCAGTTTCCATACCTTTGTTCTTCTCCCCTTAGCTCTGCTTCTAGCCTCCGCTCCGACTTTCGCGCAACGTGTGACGGCCGGTGCGTCAGCGCGCGTTTCCACCTCCTATCGCTGCGCTCCATTTTACGGAGGCTTTGGCGGTTACGGTGGTTACGGGTTCAGTGGCCACGCTTTGTACCCCGCGTGGACCGCGCCTCTTTCAGTCGCGCCCAACTATTGGTGGGTCAGCCCCTATCCCCTCGCCGACCCACGCCAGGATGGCTACAATCCCTCGGCCGGCTACGAATGGGACAGTGTGGGGACGCTCATCCTCAACACGAATCCCTCCAAAGCTCGCGTCAGTCTCGACGGAGTTTACGTGGGCACGACCGATAAGCTCGGTCCTTTCCAGCTTCCCACGGGCGAACACACCCTGCACCTGGAAGCACCGGGTTATGAACCTTCCGACACCATCGTCAAGTTTGATAGGCCGGGCGTGCAAACCCTGGACGTCGAGTTGAAGCGCTTGGCGGCTTCTGCCAAGCCGGCGCCCCGGCGGTAGCGGTGTCCAACCCCTTCGATTCCCCCCATGAACGGCAGAGTGTGCTCGTGCACTTGTGGCTTGCGCAGGTGGCGCATCCATGACTTGCGGATCAGGTGCGGCACGTGCTCTGCGATGCGTGCGATGGCAGAATCGGTCTTCGCCGGGATCAAACTGAAAACGGATGGGGGTTATCCCTGCCTTTTCGTTTTGGAGACTTGAGGTATATACTAAGTCACCTGCGGAATGCGCGGAGTCTGCGCGTCGAGGTGCGAGATGAAGCTGGAACTCTTGCTGGTCTCCCTTCTCCTTCTCCCCCCGTCCCTTTTTGGGCAAGATGTAAAGGTGCGGCAGGAAGCCATCCAACTGCTTGAACGCGCGCATGCCGTGAGCACCTCTCCCAACCTTCCCAATCTTGAGCGGGTGGACACCTTCCGCGTTTTCGATCCCGGTTCACTCACGCAGGAGGGCAGCTTTTCCCGCGTGGTGGTGCAAGGGACCGGGCGCCGCGACGAGTTCAATATCGGAGACTACCACCTGGTGAATGTCTACACGCACGGTCAAGTGGCCGTGGCTGGAGCGAGCAAAATCCTGCCGTCCCCTTTGATGGATGTATTAAGGCTGACGCCGACCTATCTGGTCCGCTTCGATGCCGAAGACATTATCCACGAGATCGTGGATCGTGAGGAAGGCGGCCGCATGCTCCGGTGCATCGAGTTTGACACCATTCGCGGCCAGATGAGCGATAGGAACGAGCTCTGCATGGATTCTAGTAACGGCACCCTGGTGAGCGAGAAGTTGCGCAATGAACTGATTGAGAACAGCGACTTTTTCCCGTTCGCGGGCGCCCTGATTCCCGGAAAGATCACCTACTCCGTCGGCGGCGTAACCCGCATGGAGATTACCCAAACCATGACCGAGCTTGAGGATGCGACTCCCAACGTGCTTGCCGAACCGCCGAACGCGCAAATCCTCAAGATGTGCACGACCTTCCGGCGCGCCATCGGGATCTCCATGCCTCAGCCCAAGCAGGGTACCCTCGATGGCAATTACGACGTGGTGGTTCGCGGCATGATCGGGGCGGACGGCAAAGTACACGAGGCCGTCGTGCAGGAATCGGAAAGGCCCGACCTGAATGCCGAAGCTCTGAGCCTGGCCCAAGAATGGGTTTTCACCCCCGCCGTGTGTAATGGCAAGCCCAACCCCAGCGAGGCGAGTCTCACATTGCACTTTCAGGATAGGTAGAGCGCGTTCGAGCACGTGGCGTACTGCGTTTGCCTGATCAGCACGGAGGTTTTGGGTGTCGAGGCTCGATCGGCGCCGCCGTCGGAGGTCGAAGGTTGAATTTCGACTTCCAACCGGGGTTCTTCGACTCGTTCCACTACCCTTTTACCTTCTGCCCTTTGCGCTTTGCACCTGGAGCTGCTCTCCGAGAATCGAGTTGAAAGAGTGGAAGAGTCAGAAAGTGGAAGGTTCAGCTCATTCGACTTTTTCAACTCCTTCGACTCGTTCACCTGCCCTCTGCCTTTTGGCTTGCTTCTCACCCTGCCTCGCCGCCACCTCACAGGCTCCCGCTACACCCAAGCCACTTCCGCAAGACGATCGCGTATTGCGCGCCGTCGTGCAATTGCTGGCCGTCGGCCCGGCGGGGAAGGGCCAGAACCGAGAGTGTTCAGCCACGGGTTTCCTGATTAATGAGGAGGGCTATCTCATCACCGACGCGCACGTGGTGGAAGACGCAAAGCGGTGCCTGGAGAGAGCGCCGGGGGCGAAAATCCTTGCTAAGCTGGCTGTAACCGACTCCCGAACTGCCAAAGCGGTTCCCTGCGAGGTGGTCGGAATCGATGCGCGCAACGACTTGGCTCTCTTGAAGACCGAGCGGCCGCCTTTCGCGGAGTCAGGGGGAATGCCGCCCTATGCCCTCCTCGACGCGCGCGAAGTGGCCTTGGAAACTCTGGTGATGGTCAGCGGCCATCCGGCGTTTTCCTGGCAACCCGTCACGCAAGCAGGCCGCGTGGTCTGGAGAGGCAGAACGCGGCTTGAAGAGACCGACTTTAGCCCGGCGTTAAGCGACGCTATAGACGTAGATATCCCACTGCAGCTCGGAAACAGCGGCAGCCCGGTCTATCGCCCGGGTGGCGGAGTGATCGCCGTGATTGACAAAAGAAACTCGCTGCGGCCCTCCCACTCTGTCGCGGTTTCCATTCGCTATGCCATCGCGCTCGCCGAGCGCTGCGGCGTGAAATGGCACGCAATCGAGTGAAACGTGCCTGAACACCTCACATTGACGCGGTGGGGGCTTCGAAGTACAGTATTGTTTTGCCCACATTGTGGGCGATCGCAAACTACTTACAGCGAAAAGCAGTCGACGCGCAGCCGGGGCGGGTCGGTTTCGGAACGGCAGAAGGAATAGCGAAAACCAGCACTCCAGATAAAACCTAATAGGTAGGGCGCTGCAGACGGGTCTGCGGGTCGCCCTGACGGGTGAAAACGAGGAGAAATCACGACATGGAACCTCTTGCACTCATTACCGCGAGAAGCCGCAAAGCGCTCCGCTACGTCGCCTTCGGGCTGCTGGCGGCCGCGCTCCCTGCGAGCCTGCTGCCGCTGGCGGGCTGCTCCTCCAAGCCAGGCGAATCGCAAGGCATGAGGATGGAGTTCCGCGTTCCGGTCACGGTGGCCAGGGCGGTCGCGAAGACCGTGCCGGTGCAGGTGGAAGTCATCGGCAACGTGGAAGCCTACTCCAACGTCTCGGTGCGAGCGCAGATGGCGGGTGAAATCGAGCGCGCCTACTTTACGCAAGGTCAGGATGTGAAGAAGGGACAACTGCTCTTCACCCTGGATCGCCGCCCTGTCGAAGCCACGCTGCACCAGTACGAGGCGAATCTGGCGCGCGACCAGGCGCAACTGGCCAACGCCCGCGCCCAGGCGGAACGCAACGGCAAACTGTTCGAGGCCGGCATCATCTCCAAGGATCAATACGACACGTTTCGCACCAACGCCCAAGCCCTGGAGGCCACCGAGCACGCCGACAAGGCCGCCATTGAAAACGCCAAGGTGGACCTGAGCTATTGCTCCATCTCTTCTCCGATTGACGGCCGCACGGGGAGCTATCAGGTTTATCCTGGAAATATTGCCAAGGTGAATGATACGGTACTGGTGGTCATCAATCAGATTCGCCCTGTTTACGTGACCTTCGCGGTGCCGGAGCAATACCTCGGCGAGGTGAAGAAATACCTGGCCGTGGGCCCACTGGTGGTGCAGGCCTTCATTCCCAACGACCCGCGGCCGCCGGCCGTGGGCCAACTCGCGTTCATTGACAATGCCGTGGACACGGCCACGGGCACCATCAAAATGCGCGCTACGTTCCAGAATCCCGATAATCGCCTCTGGCCAGGGCAGTTCGTCAACGTGGTGGTGCGGCTGACCACGCGCCCCAACTCCACCGTGGTGCCGTCGCAGTCCGTGCAGACGGGCCAGGCGGGCAAGTACCTCTTTGTGGTGAAACCCGACGAGACAGCGGAGCTCCGCCCGGTGGTGGCGGGCGAAAGCGTGAATGGTGAAACGGTGATCGAGAAAGGTGTCGCGCCCGGCGATACCGTCGTGACCGACGGCCAGTTATTGCTTGCGCCGGGATCGAAGGTGCAAATCAAAAAGGGCTCCTGAGGTAGTGAAAGGCTGGAAGTTGAAAGTCAAAAGCTGAATATCAGAGCCCTTGGCGTTCGACCTTTGACTTTCGACCATCTCCAACGAGGTATTTCACCCAGGATGACGAGCGCAGGGGCCATCAAGCGCGCTGCGCAGGGTAGGCAAAAATGAATCTAGCGGAAATTTTCATCCGCCGGCCGATCATGACCACGCTCTCGATGCTGGCTATTCTGACCTTCGGCATCATTGCGTACCGCGTGTTGCCCGTCAGCGATCTGCCCAACGTGGATTACCCCACCCTCATGGTGAGCGCCGTGCTGCCCGGCGCAAGCCCGGAGACGATGGCCGCCGCCGTGGCTACGCCGCTGGAGCGCGAATTCTCGACCATTGCGGGCCTCGAGGCCATGAGCTCGATGAGCACGCTGGGTGGCACGCAAATCACCTTGCAGTTCAGCCTGAGCCGCAGCATTGACGCCGCCTCGCAGGATGTGCAGGCCGCCATCGCCCGCTCCCAGGGCGGGCTTCCGCCCGATATGCCCGCGCCGCCCGCCTACCGGAAAGTGAACCCCGCCGACCAGCCCATCATTTACATGGCGGTCTACTCCGACACGCTTCCGCTTTCCACCGTCAACGAATATGCCGACACACTGATGGCGCAGCGCATCTCGATGATCAGTGGGGTCGCGCAAGTACAGTTGTACGGTGCGCAGAAGTACGCGGTGCGCGTGCAGCTTGATCCCCAGGCGCTGGCCACGCGCGGTATTGGCATTGACGAGGTGATGGACGCCGTCAAGAACGCCAACGTCAACCTGCCCACCGGGACGCTTTTCGGGACCCACAAGTCTTACGTGGTCCAGGCAAACGGGCAACTGATGAACGCCGCCGCCTACCGGCCGCTCATCGTCGCCTATCGCAACGGCGCTCCGGTGCGTCTGCAGGCGCTGGGGCAGGTGATCGACAGCGTGCAGAACAGCAAGGTCGTCAACTGGTACAACGGCAACCGTGCCATGGTGCTGGCCATCCAGCGCCAGCCCGGCACCAACACCGTGGAAGTGGTGGACAACATCCGGCGACTGCTGCCCATGTTCCAGAAAGAGATTCCACAATCCGTTCACCTCGCCACGCTCTTCGACCGCTCGATTACCATTCGCGACTCAGTGAACGACGTCAAGTCCACACTCTACCTGACGCTCAGCCTGGTGGTGCTGGTCATCTTCCTCTTTCTGCGCAACGTTTCCGCCACCATCATCCCCAGCTTGGCGTTGCCCATGTCCATTGTGGGCACGTTCTCGGTGATGTACCTGCTGGGTTACACGGTGGATAACCTTTCCTTGATGGCGCTGGTGTTGGCCGTGGGCTTTGTCGTGGACGACGCCATCGTCATGCTCGAAAACATCGTGCGCCACCTGGAAATGGGTGAAGGCGTCCTGGAAGCGGCGCTCAATGGATCGAAGGAAATCAGCTTCACCATTCTCTCCATGACCTTGTCGCTCGCCGCGGTCTTCATCCCCGTGCTCTTCATGGGGGGAATTCTGGGGCGGCTGCTGCACGAATTCTCGGTCACCATCATTTCTGCGGTGCTGGTTTCGGGGGTGGTCTCGCTGACACTGACGCCCATGCTCTGCAGCCGATTCCTGCGCCATGCCAAGCCCGAAGAGCACGGCTACTTGTTTAACCTCTTCGAGCGGGGCTTTCATGGGATGCTCAGCGCCTACGATTGGAGCCTGCGCAAGGTCTTGCGGCACCGCTTCGCAACCCTCCTGTTTTCCATCGCCATCATCATCGTCACCACCTTTCTCTTCATCCGCATTCCCAAAGGATTCCTGCCCAGCGAAGACGGCGGATTCATCTTCGGAATCACCATGGCGCAGCAGGGCATTTCCTTCGATTCCATGAAGGAACACCAGAAGGCCATCAGCGGCATCATGCTGGCTGACCCCAACGTGGAAAACGTCACCTCCTTTGCCGGCGCGGGCGGGCCGGGTGGCGGCGGAAACTCCGGCTTCTTCTTCATGCACCTGAAGCCGCGCCCCAGCGGCCGCGAGCAGATGCTCGAATGGTTCAAGGATCGGCTGCACATTTCCTACCCGCGCGACCCGAACTACCGCTATATCGATACGGACGGCGTCCTTCAAGAAATGCGCGGCAAGCTCTTCTCCGTTCCGGGCATCATGGCCTTCATGCAGAACCCGCCGCCCATTCAGATCGGCGGACGCCTGACCAAGAGCCAATACCAATTCACGCTGCAGGGGCCGGATACCAAGGAGCTATACCGCGAAGCCCTGAAGCTGGAAGGGGAGTTGCGGACGGTTCCGGGACTCCAGGACGTTACGACCGATTTGCAGGTGAGCAACCCGCAAGTGAACGTGGAAATCGACCGCGACAAGGCCAGCGCCATGGGCGTGACTGCCTTCCAGGTGGAAAACGCTCTCGAAACGGCCTACAGCTCGCGGCAGGTTTCCACTATCTACACGCCCAACGACGAGTACTGGGTGATTGCCGAGCTCCTGCCGCAGCACCAGATGGACCCGCAGGCGCTCTCCATGCTTTACATCCGCTCGGACCGCGGCCAACTCGTGCCGCTGAGCGCGGCCGCGAAGCTCACGCAATCGCTCGGCCCGCTGGCCGTGAACCACGCTGGACAGTTGCCGTCCGTCACCGTGTCGTTCAACCTGAAGCCCGGCACCTCGCTTGGCGAGGCGGTCAGTCGCGTCGAGCAGATTGCCCGGCAGACGCTGCCCGCCGACCTCAGCGCCAACTTCGAGGGCACCGCGCAGCAGTTCCAGTCCTCCATGGTAGGCCTGGGCATCCTGCTGGTCATCACGATCCTGGTGATCTACATCGTGTTGGGGATTCTGTATGAAAGCTTCATTCACCCGCTGACGATTCTCTCCGGCCTGCCCTCCGCGGCGCTGGGGGCGCTCCTTACGCTGACGTACTTCGGTTATCAGCTCGACCTCTACGGCTTTGTCGGCGTCATCATGCTGATCGGCCTCGTCAAGAAAAACGCCATCATGATGATTGATTTTGCCCTGGATGCGGAGAGGAATTCCGGCAAGACCACTGTGGAAGCCATTTACCACGGAGCGCTGGTGCGCTTCCGGCCCATCATGATGACCACCATGTCGGCGCTCATGGGAACGCTGCCCATCGCCGTGGGCTTCGGCACGGGTGCGGAATCACGCCGCCCCTTGGGCTTGTGCGTGGTGGGCGGGCTGGTCTTCTCGCAGTTCATTACCCTTTACATCACACCCGTCTATTACACCTACCTCGACTCGTTCCAGAAATGGCTGCAGCGACTCTTCCGCCGCAAGGTGGAAAGCGGTGAGGAGGAACTGCGCACCTCAGCCCCGGCGTTCGCCAACCCCAATGGCAACGGCATGGCCGTCACCACCGACCGGGAGGAAAGATAGGTTGAAGGGAACAGGTTACAGGTGACAGGTGACAGGGATCAGGAAATGGATCACAGGGGACAGGGACTAAGGGAGCTCCAATACCCACCCTTTGTCATTCGGAGAGGAGAATCCCACCGTCTCTTATTCTGAACCCATTCGCTGTCGTTCTGATCCCGCCTTGCGGGAGAAGGATCCTTGTCATTACGCTCAGGGTAAACTCCGCGAAGAATCCCCGCATTTGAAAGTCCAACCAATGCGAAGAATAAGATCGGGATGCTTCTCCCGCCTAGCGGGATCAGCAGGCCAGGCCCGGGGTAGTATGAGTTTGCAGATCCTGCCTTTCGAGCAGCCAACTGCCAGCGTCTGGTTCACACGGTTGTCTTCCGCCAAAACGATCCGCAACCTTCGCTGCGCTTCGCCCGCGGAACTGTAGGGCCGGACGGCGTTTGGCCTGGTGCGACCGAGCGCCGCCGCCCCTACAACCCGGAAGGATCACCCACTGGAATCCTTCTCGAGCCCTCCCGCTGACGCGAGCAATCGCTGCGATTAATCAAAAACCAGAGTAGAATGCCGGGGGCAAAATCAGAGCGATATTGCAGGTCCCAAGGAGGGAGACACCGCATGGCAGAAATCTTCAAGATTACGGAAGTGGTGGGAACATCGCCGACGAGCTTTGCGGAGGCTGTGCGCGCAGCCGTCACCGAAGCGGCCAGGACCATTCGACACATGTCCTGGTTCGAGGTGGTCGAACAGCGCGGGCGCATCGCCGAAGGCAAAGTTGCGGAGTTTCAGGTTACCATTAAGATCGGCTTCAAGCTCGAACGGTAGGTTACTGGGTACAGGGAAGAGGGAGCAGGGAACAGGGAACGGGGCAGTTCTCTGTTGTTGGTCTCGGCTGTCAGCTCTTGACCCATGAGTCCCTACTTTCGCCTCGGACTTTTGCCACCTGTCAGCCACAACCTGCCGCCTGTTCCCTATTTCTTCAGATCTTCGGGCGTGTCGGTCAGCCGGCCGAGCATCTCGTAGACGCGCACCAGGGCGTGATTGACCATGCGCTCGCCCGCCCCGACTTCTATGCAGGTAGTGGAACTGGCTGTGCCGTAGCCGCCTTCCGTCGCGGCCTTGAGGGTGGGGAAATAGCCGTAGTAGCCGTTGGCGTACCCCAGGAAGAAGGCGTCGGGCACGGGGCAGCGGTCGCGCCAGTTGATTTGAAATTCCACGAAGGGCTCGCCCGGCATGGTCATCATGGCTAGGCGCTTGTTGATGAGCACCGTGGCCACGGGCAGTTGCCAATCCTCACGAACCCGCGGCGAAAAGTTCTTGAAGAGGTCCGCGCCGTAAGTCGCCATAAACCCCTTCCGCAATTTTTCCAGATTCCAGCGCAGACGGAAGGGCAGTGGATCCTCCACGAAGTCAAGCGATGGGTCCGGCACGGCTTCGGTGTGGATCGCCTTGGCGACGCGCGCGGCCTCTTCACCCAGGTGCTGGCCGCTCCAGTCGCGCTTGCCGATGGCGTCCTCCTTGAGCGGCGTCGTGGCGTCGTACACGTTGATGTCGCCGGGCGCGCCTTGCATGAAGAAACAGAGCGGCGGATTGGCGCCAAACGCTTGCTCGACCGTTTGGGTCATCACGCCGGGAAAGTCCGCGGAGTATTGCAGGTTGTCGGGCCCAAACACCACCGGGTGGCAGGAGTAGTTCACCAACACGGCGAGCGGTTTGCCCTCCGCAGTATCGATACGCAGCACGGAGACCGTAGGATCGACGGGCGCCGTGGGCACGTGCGTTTTGTTGCGCCAGAGCATGGTGACCGTGCCGTCGGGGCTCACACGGCGCCGGTTGTAGCCGATGTAGGTCTGGCCGTACCCAGCGCCCAGCCGCACCTCCACGGCGCGTTGGTGAGCCTCCTGAATGGCCTTGTCAACTTTCTCGATCGCGGCCGTCTCCCAGGCGGGAACACCGGAAGGCTGCTCATCCAGGATCACCGGGCCCGCGTGCGTGTGCGTCGCCTGCACCAACACATAGGAAATTCCGCTCGACTGCCGTGCCGCCGCACGGATACGCTCGATCGAGGCGGGACCGAAGGTGCGCCCGTAATCCAGATCCACGAGCGCCAGCCGCTTCTCTCCTACTTCCAACACCAGCACGCGCGCATAGAGCGGGTCGAGCGTCCCTTGGGCGCCGGTAAGCCGGTCAAAGTACCCCCACAGCGGGACGCCGGTCGGCGGGGTGATGTCCACCTTGGCCACGCCGGCCTTCATCGACACCGCCTCGGCCGACAAAGCCACGCTCAAAACTAGCACCGCCGTAATGAAACTCCTGCTCAACGCTCGCCACATCGTTCCTCCTCCGCGCAAGGTGGAATCCTGCCTTTAAGGCGCCTGCTCCGCACGCCCACTGCGCCTTACGCTTTTCAAAAGGATGCGCCTGCCCGAAAACCTTTCCTGACTCTGCGGAATGTCGGGTAAGATGTAACCGCACTTCAGGGCAAATGACAAGGAGAGCTTGATGTTCTGTTGCGACTTGCTGGCGGAAGCCGTCCAGCGAGGAGCGTTCTATTACGGCGCCGCACACCGCATCGACGACGGCCGGATCGCAAACGACCTCCAGACAGAATACTACATCCGCGCAGCGTCGAGCCGCGGTTATGAGTATCTGGGCATCAATTACTGCCCGTTTTGCGGCCGCGCGCCCTCGCTGGGCCTGTGGCAAGCAGAGAAGAAGAAGTGAGGGCGGGTTGCGAACCGCCCCTCAAGACTCTTGCGAATCTCCCGCGGCGGCGTCTTACTCAAACGAGATCAACTTCAGCTTGGAGAGCGGAACGGCGAAGTCAAAAACCTCCGGGCTGGCCGGGTCGTAGTGGTTGGTAATTCCCAGGATGCGGGCCTCGGCAGGGTGGGCTGTCGGCATCAGGAATTTTCCGTCGAGTGTCTTGCCCTCCCGCAAGGTCATGATCAGCCGATCCCCCTGAATGCTCACGCGATCGATCTTGAAGAAGTCGACTTCATCCGTCCCGCCATTATCGAGGAGCACCGGCATGCTGGTGCGTGGAGGCACCGACTCCAGCAGCGACCCCCGGCCTTCTGGAGGATAGAAGTCCATATAGAGATCGGAGAGGTGAATGATCTTGCCGGCCTGATCGGTGATGACGGCTTTGTACCCGAAGCGCTTCCAGGTCTCCACAATCTGCGCGCGCCCCTGCGCGTCGCTGGTTTGGACGTGATAGGGCAAGCTGCCTTTGTTCAAGCGCACCTTGGTGACACGGCGCTCTTTGAGGTCGAAGTGTTTGTACACCAGAAATGATGAATCTTCGTGGATGACGATGGCATCACGTTGAACCGCTATCTGCTTGCCCTGCGTCGTCGTCTGATAGATGGTGTCTGCGGGGAGCGGCTGCGCCAAAAGCCCCAGGCAAGCGAAAACCACATATGAGGGTTTCATCGCGGATCTACCAACAAAAAGCCCCGCAGCGTGGGACGGAGCGGCGGGGCCTCGAGCGGAGGGCCAAGATCAGCCCTTTTTCTTCCTGGGAGCTTTGTATTCTATCGGGATCTTGCCCTGGAGCTGATCCAGGCTGGCCTGCGCAGCGGCCGCCCACGGCCCTTTTGGATCGAGTTTCAGGTAAGTCTGGAAGGCTTCGAGCGTACCGGGCACTGCGACCATCGACCCATCGGGCTTGTACTCCGCCTTGCCCATCAGAGCCATGCCATACCAGTACCAGGCGTTGGCGTTGTTGGGGTCGAGTTCTGTGCTTTTCTTGAGCGCCCCCGTAGCTTCATCCATCTTGCCCTTGTTCACAAAGATGACGCCCATGTTGTAATAGTAGGTCGAGGCCTCGTTGGGCTTCAGCTCTGCAGCCTTCTGAAACTCCGCTTGGGCCTCCGTTACCCTCCCCATGTCCGCGTAAAGGCTGCCCATGTTGTTGTGCAGCGCCGCGTCATCGGGGGTGAGTTGGAGGGCCTTTTGGTAATAATCCAAAGCCTTTTCCTGATCTTGCTTGCGGGCATCCACAGTCGATTCTGAGCCGGCCGCCTTGCCATAGGTATCAGCCAAACGAGCCAAGATCACCGGGACGTTCTTGTCCTTGGCGAGCGGCAGCGCCTGCTCGAACATCGAGGCAGCCTCAATGTAGTTCTTCTGCGAATAGAGCAACTGGCCCTGGTCGAATAACTGCTTCAAACCAGTGAACTGCTTCGCTGCTTTGTCCTCTTCCGCTTTCTGGCGCTGGTATTCCGGGCTGGTCTGGGCCTTGGCCCTCTCCTTCGCCATGTCAAAGTCCACCACCGTGGGATCGCCCATCCCCACATGGGTCCCAATGTTGTATATCTCCTTCCCGCTGGGGTCCTGGAGCGTCACTTTGTAATCCCCCATCACCAGACCAATATACGTGTACTCGCCTTTCTTGTTAGTCTTGACCTTGGAAGTCCATCGGATTTCCTTGCGTTCAACCAAGACTGTGTAACCCGCCAACGGCGTGCCATCCTCAGCTATGCACTTGCCGCTCAAGCCGCCAGTCTGCGCAAAGACCGGAACGCAGGTCAAAAATGCCGCGAAGATGACCGCCACCCCGATCACCCTCCGCGTCCAGAAACTAGACATAAGTGCCTCCTCTGTAAAACGCAGTTCGACACATTCTAGCGTGTTGGATGCTCAGACTCAACAGGTATGCTGCTTTTCCGAGCGGCACAGGGGATACTATCCGACCGCCGGACTGTCGTTCTGACCCGAACGAAGAATCTCACGAACCACGGCTCAAGGTCAATTACTGAAATGAACAATCTTCGGCGCCGGCTCGCCGTTCCCCCCTCTTGACTCCAGACAGGGCCTCGCCAATGCCCCGCCGCATTCGGATGCTCGGGAGGCTATTTCCGGGCCGTGTCAGTACTCTGCCTAGCTCGCCCTTTGAACTCAGTGATGTGCCTTCTTGACGGCCTCGATAACCGCGTGGTCCTCCCCCGCCTTGCGCAGTCGGCACCACAACCTCCGAAGCGCCGTAGGTGCGAACTAGCAGCAACCCCGCCGTCCATGGGACCGTCGTAGCCCCGTCAGAGTCCGTGCGCACAATCCTTGCCCCGGCGTTCCGCAGCACCTCCAGCGCCTCCCAATCCAACTACTTTCTCCTTTCCTTTCAATAACATTCAAGGTTCGCGGCGATAAGTGGTTTATTTTTCTGCAACATTCAAGGTTAGCAGTGAATTTGCGCCAAGTCAGTTTTGTATCTCATTTATTTTCATCA
>JAIQEZ010000200.1 GCA_020073545.1 Terriglobia bacterium
TTCGGTATGCCGTGGTACCGCACCCATGACGAAGCCGAAAGGTTGGAGCACGCCGTCTCAGCGGATTTCGAGTCGTTGCTGGTCAAAAAACTCGGGCGAGGCGGAGCCTGTCCTCACGGTAATTTCGCGATCCTCGATAGTCCCGCACAGAAGCGTAAGCGTGGGTACAAGCTGCTGTCAGAAGCGGAACCGGGCCAGAGCTACACCGTGGCCAGCGTGTATGAGAGGGATGCAAGGCTGGGCGAGTTGCTTGATACACGCGGTATCAGGCCGGGAAGCGAGCTGTATCTGCGCGAGCGCAACTACGACCAGACCCTCTCGATCGACACGTCCGCGGGCGCCATTGTCCTGGGCGGCCCCGCGGCAGAGAAGATCTGGGTGTCTTCCCCTCCTTCGGTTCCAGCATTGAAGCGTTAGTTAGCCGCAGTTAACCTGTGATACTATACTTCCGCTAAGGCAGGAAGGGGGGACGGATGGGAACGAAGGTTCCACATGGCAGCCACCTGTCTTTGGAGGGAATGCACAGCACCGTCGAGGTGCCGCACCATCAGGCGGGCTTCTGGAAGCAGTGGCGGGCTTTCGTCGGGCCGGCGATTCTCGTCAGCGTCGGCTACATGGACCCCGGCAACTGGGGGACCGACCTGCAAGGTGGCGCTCGCTTCAAGTACGGGCTTTTGTGGGTGGTCGGCCTGGCCAGCCTGATGGCCATCTTCATGCAGGTGATTTCCGCCCGATTGGGCGTGGTCACCGGTAGGGATCTCGCCCAATGCTGCCGCGACTGGTACCCCAGGTGGACCCGTTGGCCCAACTGGCTGATGAGCGAAGTGGCCATCGGCGCCTGTGACTTGGCGGAGGTGCTCGGGAGTGCCGTAGCCCTCAACTTGCTGTTCCGCATCCCGCTGCTGTGGGCGGTCATCATCACGGGCTTGGACGTGCTACTACTCTTGGCCTTGCAGCGGTTTGGCATGCGCACCATCGAGGCTGTTGTCCTGCTGCTGATCGTGACAATCGGCGTGTGCTACTTCATGGAGATTTTCGTTCTCCCGCAGACCCGACCCAGTTTTCTGGAAATGGGGTGGGCACTGGTTTCGCCGCACTTTCGTCAATCTGGGATCTTATACCTCGCCATCGGTATCATCGGCGCGACCGTGATGCCCCACAACCTGTACCTGCACTCGGCCCTCGTACAGAGCCGCCAGTTGCAGAAGGACGAACTGTCCGTTCGTCGCGCGGTCCAGTTCAACACCATCGACTCAACCGTGGCCCTGACCATCGCCTTCTTCGTCAACGCGGCGATTCTGGTGCTCGCGGCGATGGTGTTCTTCGGGAAGGAAAGCGTGACCGTAGCCGGCGGCCAGGTGGTCAATTTCAGCGTCGACAGTGATTGGATTCGGGTCGCTTATTTGACGCTGGCGCCGTTGTTGGGGACGGCTGCTGCGAGCACGCTGTTTGCGGTGGCGCTCCTGGCAAGCGGCCAGAGCAGCACCATCACGGGCACGCTCGCCGGGCAAGTCGTGATGGAAGGCTTCATGCATTGGCGAATCAAACCGTGGGTGCGACGGCTCATCACCCGCACGCTGGCCATCCTGCCGGCGGTCTTCATTATCGGCCTACGCGGCAACAGCAGCGTTACCGATTTGCTGACCCTCAGTCAAGTGGTGCTAGCGCTGCAGCTTCCGTTCGCCATGTTCCCGCTCCTGCATTTCACGAGTTCCCGCGAGCGAATGGGGACTTGGAAGAACGGTTGGTTCCTACTGCTTGCCGGTTGGGGCAGTGCTATTCTGATCACCGGGATGGACATCTATGGCCTGCCGGACTCGTTCAAAGCCGCGTGGCAGGTCATCACCGGCGGGTGACACCCATACCGCAGAAACGGAACAACCCATGTATGAAAAGATTCTCGTGACCTTGGACGGCACGTCGAGCGATCGGGCGATCATCGAACACGTCAAACAGCTCGCAAAGCTCGCGCAGAGCGGCTTAGTGTTGCTCCACGTGGCCGATGGATGGGCAGCCAGAACCTATGGCCCGGACGCGGTCAGTCCCGAAATCGCCGAAGACACTGCGTACCTGCAAAAAGTCCGGGTAGAGTTTCAAGCCATGGGCATTCCCACAGAGGCCGAACTTGCCTACGGCGAACCGGCCAAGGAGATCATCAAATGGATTCAGCACAAGGGTTGCGACCTGGTGGCGATGAGCACACATGGACACCGTTTCCTTGCCGATATATTTCTAGGCACCACAGCCAGCCGAGTCCAGCACAGTATCAGCGTGCCCGTTCTGCTTCTTAGGGCGAAATGAAGCGTGCGACGAAAATACGATGATTCGGCCCTTGTCGCTACTACTGTCATTGTTGCTGGCCGGCGCGATTTGCGCCGCAGCGCAGCAGGGGGCCGGAACGCCGAAGATGCCGGAGGAAGCACGCCAGCGGGAGGAACCCGCAGCCAACCCCGGCAGACCAACTGTCTCCACGCCCGCAACCCTCACTCCAGTTGGCTACTTTCAATTTGAAACCGGGTTCTTGGCTGCATGGCACTCTCCCGAATTCTCTTCCCAGTCAAGTCTCAATGAGGTGGTGAAGTTTTCTTTTACGCGCCGGATCGAATTGTTGGCCGCGGCAGGACCGTTTGCCCATTCCCGTACTGAAAACCAAACTTCAAATGGGACGGGAGACGTGGCGCTGGGAGTGCAAGGAGTTGTCCATCAGGGAGAAGGCGCGCGGCCGACAATTGCATTGAGTTATTTCCGCCGAGTGTACAGTGGAGGCACCCCCGACCTCGATTTTGGCAGCGCCAGAAACTCAGTGCTCCTTCTTGCAAGCGCGGACGTAAAAGGCTTTCACTACGACACCAATTTTCTCTTCAACGAAGTCATCGACAACGCGATTCACCGCGCCCAGTTCGGGCAGACAATCTCGGTTTCGCACTCCCTCGTAAGAAACTTTGGAATCTCCGGAGAAATATGGCATTTCACTCAGCCTTTTCTCCGGAGCAATGCCGTCGGGAACTTGTGGGCGCTGAATTACAATGTGCGGAAAAACCTCGTGCTCGATGGCGGTTTCAATCGTGGACTCACGAGTACATCCACACGGTGGGAAGTGTTTCTGGGGTTCACTTACCTGCTGCCGCATAAGGTCTCGGCGAGGAGCGTGGCATACTCCAGATAGCTCCCTGAATAATGGGCTACTGTAGAAATATGCGCATTCGGCATTTCGCTTCGAGCCACCACGTGATAACTCCCGGATGGTCGAGTACTCGGAGACTGAGCCACTGGGTCACGGCTTATGGACTCGGCGGCGGATGTCGGGCCAGAATTCGCGCAATTCGTAAGCGGCGGCGTCCCACGCGATGTTCGTCTACCAAATGGTGAGGTTATTGGCGAGCGTTCGGTCCGCCCGAGAATGGTAGGCGTCGGAAATAGCGGCGGCGTAGCCCACGCCCAGGTTTGAGCGGAGCGGATCAGCAGTCCATTTTCGCTGCAGTCGGACAATGGAGCGTTTATATGCCTGACTCAGCGCTCGCCGCTATTTCTTGAGCTCGTACGGTTCGAGAATCTCGATATACTTCTGCAGCGGGTAGCGCAGAGTTCGGCTTTTTCGAACTCTGCGGTTCTTTCGATCAGGACAGCCGCAGAGTTTCTGGGACGCGAAACTCTGCGCTACCCCCTTCAGGATGTGGATGTCCGGGTCGCGCTTGCGTGGATCACATCCGCGGCTTCAGAAGCGCCTGATAGACGGGGGGTCGGCTCAACGCCTGCACATTGGGCCACCCGGGGCCAAGCATTCGCTGGGTCATGCCGACAAAAATCAAATCATTCGTGGGATCGACCCAGAACCAGGTGTCCGCCGCTCCCGACCAGAAGAAAGTGCCCTTGCCCACCACTTCGTCGGCTTCCAGCGGGTCCGTATAGACCGCGCAATCGTAGCCCCACCCCATACCGGGCCGGATGATCGCTGGACCAATTGAGAACTCGCCCGTCATGAGACTGGGGGCGAGATGGTTGGTGGTCATGAGCTGTACCGTGGCCGGCGCCAGGATGCGCACGCCGTCCAGCTCGCCGCCATTCAGGAGCATTTGAGCGAAGCGCAGATAGTCCTGCGCAGTCGAGACCATACCGCCGCCGCCCGAGGGCATCGGTGGCCGCGTCGCATAGTCGGTGGGCACTCCCCCGGCGGTCGCATCCGCGGCCAGTTCGCCTTTTTGGTCTTCTCTGTAAAGCGTGGCAAACCGGTTCCGCTTTTCTGGGGGGACGAAGAAGCCGGTGTCCTTCATGCCGAGGGGCCCGAAAATCTGTTGCTGCATGAAATCGGGGAGGGATTGGCCCGACAACTTTTCCACGATATAGCCCTGAATATCCATCGACACGCTGTAGGCCCAGCGAGTTCCGGGCTGGTAGAGCAACGGGATCTTCGCCAGCTTGTCGATCATTTCTCGCAGGGATTGGGATTGCATCACCTTCTGGTCCTGGTACATCTTGTCGACCGAAGTATTGCCAAAGAACCCGTAAGTGAACCCCGCAGTGTGGGTCATCAGTTCGTGCATCGTGGGTGGATGGACAGGGTCTTCCAGAATCATCTTGCCGCTCTCGTCCACCCTTTTGAAGACCTTCAGATGGGCGAATTCGGGGATGTACTTCGAGACCGGGTCCAATGGATACCATTTGCCTTGTTCGTAAAGGATCATCATGGCAACTCCGGTGACCGGCTTGGTCATGGAGAAGATGCGGAAGATCGTGTCCCGCGTCATAGGCGCGCCGCTCGCGAGGTCCTTCTTGCCGTATGTCCTTTCCTCCACCACTTTGCCGTGGCGCGCCAGAATGGTCACGATCCCGGCAAGCTGCTTCTGGTCCACTTCCTGCTGCATAACCGCGTGGAGCCGCTCGAGTCGCTCCGACGAGAAGCCAAGCGCCTCTGGCTTATTCCCGGCAAGTTCGGGGGTCTTGCTGTTCGCCTGCTGAGCCTGTATCCGATGCGCACCGGCCACTAATAGCAATCCGGCGAGCAGCGATAGAGCAAAACGCAAGAGATGTGAGTTTCTCATTGTCTTAGTCCTCTTCAGGCTCCGCTTCCCTGGTCGGTCGCAGCAGCCACTCGTTTATTATTGCCGTACCGATCCGTGCCGGAAGCAACCGATCGATTCGGTCGGTGCGAAGAACTCTGAGCGCGGAAAGAGGCATATGATCGAGTCAGCTAAGTTTACGCGATGAAAGAGCAGATTGCACCTGGATCACATACTCGGAAGAAACCTTGCCGCCTTAGCGGCAGCGCAGTGTAAATGGGTGGAATAACTCGCTCGTCGTAGACGTGCAACCCCCCGAGTTTCCCGAAGTCTTATGCGATGAAGTTTGGCTTGGCATAGCACTCGTTGGGATTGATCGCGAGTAACGCCGTTCTATGAAAGGGGATGTCAAGAGACATAATTCTCCCTGGGCTCGGTAGCCGCAGGTGGTTCTTCTCTCGGCATCCAGCCCCTGTTGGGCTTTCGGCGGCTCGTGCGTGCGGCTCCCGATCGTCGGTGCAAGTGACGAGGTCTGGAGCGGGGAGCGCCTTTG
>JAIQEZ010000053.1 GCA_020073545.1 Terriglobia bacterium
GCATCTGACCCACGCCGCTTTCCGCAGAATCAGGGCGATGCAGACATTTGTGGATACTCTTGCGTTCCTACTGGCAAGATTCCGCGTGGTATTCCTTAGCTTCTTGGGGAGTCAGTCGGATTCGGAGATGCGGCTGATTCTGGCGCCCACCTGGGTAAGCTTCTCTTCAATGCGCTCATAGCCGCGATCGATGTGGTAGACCCGGTCGATCAGCGTCTCGCCTTCGGCAGCCAGCCCGGCCAGCACCAGCGAGGCGCTGGCACGGAGGTCTGAGGCCTGAATCTTCGCCCCGCTTAGAGGAGTTCTGCCAAGCACCACCGCGCGGCGGCCGTTGACCGTGATGTCCGCGCCCATGCGCGCCAATTCCAGGGCGTGCAGGAAACGGTTTTCAAAGATGGTTTCGGTAATCACCGAGGAGCCTTCCGCCTGGGTCATCAGCGCCATGTACTGAGCTTGCATGTCGGTGGGGAAGCCCGGGTACTCCTGGGTTGTCACCTCGCCGGCCTGCAGCTTGCTTCCTGCTTTGACGGTGAGCGCCTGTGTGCCGTTTGAACCGGGTCCGCCCTCGCGCCTGACCTGCACTCCCACCTCGCCCAGTTTCGCGACCACCGCGGTGAGGTGCGCGGGATCGCAGCGGTCCACAACGAGCTCCCCCCCGGTAATGGCCGCGGCAGTCAGGAAGGTTCCGGCCTCAATGCGGTCAGGAATAATGCTGTGCTCGACGCCGTGCAGCCGGCGGACGCCGCGGATTCGGATCTTCTCCGTTCCTGCGCCTTCGATGTCGGCTCCCATCTTGTTGAGCAGGTTGGCGAGGTCCTGAACTTCCGGCTCGCGCGCGGCGTTTTCGAGGACGGTGACTCCCTCGGCGAGAGTTGCCGCCATCATGAGGTTTTCGGTGCCGGTCACGGAAATCGTATCGAAGTAGAAGTCTGTCCCGCGCAGGCCGTTCGCCCGCGCGTTGATGTATCCGTGTTCGAAGTTGATGGTCGCCCCGAGCTTCGCGAGCCCTTTGAGGTGGAGGTTGATGGGGCGGACGCCAATGGCGCACCCGCCCGGCAACGACACGCGCGCGTGACCGAAGCGCGCGACGAGTGGCCCCAGCACCAGCACGGAGGCGCGCATCTGCTTGACGAGTTCGTAGGGCGCCACAGGATTGAGTAACTGGCGGGCTTCGATTTCAATGCGGTTGCCGTGCGCTTCGTGCGTGACGGAGGAATCGACTCCCAGATCCTCCAACAGGCTGCGCAGGGTGCTGATGTCGCGGACACGCGGAAGGTTGTTGAGAATCACGCGTTGGTCCGTCAGCAACGCCGCGGTCATGGCCGGCAGCGCCGCGTTCTTGGCGCCGCTGATTGCCACGCGGCCTTCCAGAGGCCGACCGCCGAAGATTCGGAATTTGTCCATGGGAAAGAACTGAATCAGTGAATCACTGAACCACTGGGGTCAATGATTCAGTGATTCACTGACTCAGTGACCCAGTCTTTCACTCCCTGCCGGGTCGTTCGTTGCGAGGCAGCAAAGATGGCCAATAGCTCGTTTGCTTCTTTAGCAATGGCAGCGACCAGTTGTTGCTGGGCCATGCCGCTTTCCACGAGGAGCTCCAGCCAAAACACGGTCTCATCCGCTTCTTCCACGACCGTTCCCAGCTTCGCAATGAATTCTGCACGCGACCGCGCCCGGCACGCCGCCCGATAATTTGCGGCCACTGACGTGCCTGAACGCAGAACTTGCCTGGCAATGATCCGGACATCCTCCGCCCTTGGGGGCGAACGAAACAGCCTGATGATATTCAACGCAAACTTCTTGGTCCGGCTCTTCAGCTCAATGGTCGGATTCGCCATCGTGTGTCCGCTCCAACTTCACGGCACGGCTCGAATTCACTCACTGCCTTACCGCCTCACTGATTCAGTGACTCAGTTCCTAGAGGACTGGCCGGCCGCGAACGTAGGTCTGGGTGACGTGGTACTCTCGATCGAGGATGGCGAGGTCCGCGTCGGCGCCCACCGCGATCACTCCCTTCTGTTTGTCCATTCCCAGGAGTCGGGCCGGGTTGAGCGTGGCGCAAGGCAGACATTGCTGGTAGGTCAGGCCCGTAAAATTGGAGAGATTGCGCAGCGCCGCGTCCAGGGTAATGGTGCTGCCAGCCAGATTTCCCTCCACCGTTCGACAGACGCCGCCCGCGACGTGAACCGTGAAGTTCCCCAGGCGGTAGTTGCCATCGGGCATGCCCGCGCCGCTCAAGCTGTCGCTGACCAAGATGAGGCGTTCGACGCCCTTAGCTTTCACCAGTAGGCGGATGGCGCTGGCTTCCACGTGCACGCCGTCGCAGATAAGCTCGGCGCTGATGCGGTCGTCGATGAGCACGGCGCCGATGATGCCGGAGTCGCGATGCTGGAAGGGGCGCATGGCATTGTAGACGTGCACGGCCTGGGTGGCGCCGGCGGCGATGGCGCGCTCAGCTTCTTCAAAGGTGGCGTTGGAGTGGCCGATGCCGATCTTCAGCCCTCGGCTACGCGCCAGCTCGAGCACCGCGAGCGCCCCCTCAACTTCCGGGGCCAGAGTGAACACGCGTGCCGCACCTCCTGCCGCATCCAGCATCTTCGTCAGCGTTTCCGTGGAGGGTTTCTGGATTTGCGAGGCCGGGTGCGCGCCGCGCTTTTTGACATTGAGGAAAGGTCCCTCGTAGTGGATTCCGAGCGGCTGCGCTCCGGCGATCTTATCGGTAGCCCCTGAGGAGGTCTGGGAGGCGCGGATGATTTCTCCCAGCGTCTTTCCAGCGTGCAAGGTGCGGTCCAAACTGGCGGTGACGGTGGTGGCCAGATATCCCGTGGTGCCGTGCCGGGCAAGATATGTCCCCACGGCGTTCACCGCCTCCATAGTGCCTTCCATCAGGTCGTGGCCCGCTGCGCCGTGGATATGCATGTCGATGAATCCGGGTACAACAATGCGGTCGCTGTTGTCGACAACTTTCGTGCCGGGGGGGATTTTGATTTCGTCCTTAGGGCCGACCTTGGCGATGCGGGCCCCGTCAATCAGGATCACGCCGTTCTGGATGGTCTCCGTAGGCGTGTAGATGGTTCCGGCGACAATGGCTTTAAGAGCTTTCATGAGAGTTCTCCTAGCCCCCGGAAGGGACAGATCAGCGGCGGTCTGTCGCGTCCGAGCGTTTCTCCAAGGCCACGCGGAGAACCTGCGCGCTTGGCCCTTGCTGGAGTTGGCGAGCGGCTTCAGCCCTGGGAATCTTCTTCAGGACCATCAGCAGCGCCACGGGCACCTTGCGCCCCGCGTCCTTCAAAGCTCTGGCGGCCTCGGCCTCGCTGACGCCGGCGAGCCTCACCAGAATGTCCTGGGCGCGTTTCCACAGTTTCCCGTTTGTCAGTTGCACGTGCACCATCCAGTTGGAGAGCACGCGCCCCAGCCGCACCATGGTAGCAGTGGAGAGCATATTCAGCACCAGTTTCTGTGCCGTCCCGGCTTTCATGCGGCTGGAACCGGCGATCACTTCCGGTCCTACCACCGGATGGATGACGACATCGGCCAGGGCCTTCATGGGAGCGTCCGGGTTCGAGGTGAGGGCGACAACCTTCGCGCCGCGTCGCCGCGCATAGCGCATCCCGCCCAGGACGTAGGGTGTTCGGCCACTGGCGGAGATACCCACCAGGACGTCGTGACGCGTGAATTTGACCTCGTTTAAGTCCCGCACCGCCTGCCGAGGATCGTCCTCAACTCCTTCCACCGCTCGCGTCAAGGAAGCGGGTGCACCTGCCACGACCGCCACCACACGGTCCGTCCCGAAGGTGGGGAGGGATTCCACCGCGTCGAGCGCTCCCAGCCGTCCACTAGTGCCGGCGCCCAGGTAGACCAGCCGTCCGCCGTTCCGTACTGCTTCGACTGCCAGGTCGACCGCGCGCGCGATCTGCGGGAGCGTTTCGCGAATCGCGGCCGCTACCCGATGGTCTTCGCGGTTGATGATGCGCAGGATTTCCCGCGTGGGCTTGGTATCCAGGGACGCCGACGCCGGATTCGTTCGTTCGGTTATGCGTTCACGCGATTTTGGTTTCATCGAACGTAGGCCCGCAGAAGCTACGCAGCGATCTTCCCGCGCCCTCTTTCCGCAGAGACGGGGAGTCGCGGAGGTCCGGAAACAAGAAGCTCTCCCTCTGCGTCTCGGCGCCTCCGCGGTGGAGGTAGCTTCTCTTCACCGCCCCTACGGGGCTCAATGCATTCCTCAGGGAGTTTGCCCCTCCTTCCCCGAGAGAGACTCCCAGCCGCGTCGCGAAAAATCCCAATAGATCGCATATCCGGAGAAGCCGGCAATAGCCAGGAACAAGACGCCTGTGCCGGTGGTGCCCAGCAGCAGTTTTCCAATGCCAAACAGCGTCATGTAAACCATCAGGCACCCGAGCACCCAATCCATAAGATTATACCAGCCATCCCGAGTGGGAGCGATTTCCGGCGCTTGGGCGGCGACGCGCTTCCACCCGGCCACCCCGGGGCGCACCCGGCGATAGAAGTCCAAGAGTTTCGCCTCCGGCTCGGGTTGCGTCAGGAACGTCGCCCCGACCCAGACGACGCTGGTCACGAGGACCGTCAGGAGGAGGTTCTTGGCGAAGGCGTTCGGGTCGGAGGTCGAGAAGGGACTCACAAAACGGAGTGTGATGGAAACCACGGCGGCCGAGACCATGGCGGAAATCTCCGACCACGCGTTGATGCGCCACCAGTACCAGCGCAGCAAGTACACGGCTCCGGTGCCGGCGCCTATGTTCACCACCATGTCCCATCCGCCGGCGACCGTCTGCATGAGGTAAGAGACCGCGGCGCCCAGGACCATCAGGCCCAGGGTAGCGATTTTGGAGACCACTACGTAGTGTTTCTCGTCGCGCTGGCGTACCAGGAAGCGGCGGTAGAAATCGTTTACGACGTAAGACGAACCCCAATTCAATTGCGTCGCGATGGTGGACATGTAAGCGGCCGCAAAGGCGGCGAGCATCAGGCCACGAAAAGCTCCGGGCAGGTAATCCACCCACACTCTAACGAAGCCACTCTCGGCGTCGGCGCCCGGCTGGCTCAAGCCGGGGTAGAGGACCGCGACGGCCAGCGCGGTGAAAATCCAGGCCCAGGGCCGCAGGGCGTAATGGGCGATGTTGAACCAGAGAGTAGCCCAGAGGGAGTGCTTCTCGTCTTTGGCGCAAAAGATCCGCTGCGCCACGTAACCACCCCCGCCCGGTTCCGCGCCCGGATACCAGACTGACCACCAGTACACACCGATGTACATGAGAAAGGTCATGAGGGGCATCCAAGGGGAATGAACATCCGGGATGAACGACAGGATGGATCCTGACCCGCCCACCGCAGTGCCACGCGCGGCGTCGAGCGCGGCCAGTTTGGTTTTCAGCATGGTCATCCCGCCCACGGCGCGCACCGCGTAAAAAGCCAAGACGATCACCATGGTCATCTTCAGAACGAACTGAACCAAGTCCGTCCACAACACACCCCAGAGACCGGAAATGGAAGTGTAAGCGGCCGTGATCGCCATGCAAATGACCACTGCCCAGAACTTGGGGACATTGAGTGAGATCCCCAGGATTTTTTCCATCGCCAGGTTGACCCAGCCCAGGATGATGCAGTTAATCAAGAGGCCGAAATAAAGCGCGCGAAAGCCGCGGAGAAAGGCGGCAGGCTTGCCGGCGTACCGCAGTTCCACCAGTTCGACGTCCGTGATGATCTCCGCGCGGCGCCACAGGCGGGCGAAGAAGAAGACGGTCATCATGCCGCTGAAGAGGAAGCTCCACCAGAACCAATTGGCCGCTACGCCGCGCCGAACCACCTGGCCAGTCACCCAAAGGGGCGTGTCGGCGGCGAAGGTCGTGGCCACCATGGAGGTCCCCGCCAGCCACCAGGTGACCTGACGGCCGGACACAAAGAAATCGTCCGTACTAGCGCTCGCCCTCTTCCGGTAATAGAGCCCAATGACCAGGTTGACCAGAAAGTAGGCGGCCACTACCAGCCAGTCTGCCCAAGTCAGTTTCATAGGAGGCGTTTTCCTTCGAGTTTTTTTCTGCCGCGCATTGACAGAAGGAGGCCGCGAGTATATAGCAAAAGGGTTTTCTGCAGATAGGCAAACTGATCGAAGGTGCAGACCGTGACTCCTCGCCCTGGGTTTCCGCGCAACGCTGTGACGTGGTGTCTGTGGGCAGTGACGCTAACGGCAGCAGCACAGGGTGTGGCAGCCGATAGTGCGGCCCCCGTCCTGGACGAACGACGGCTGGCGGGCATCGCTCCGGTGGTCGAGCAGGCGATTCGTGACCAGAAGTGCCCGGGCGCCGTGGTCCTGATCGGCCACGAGGGCAACGTGGTCTATCGCCAAGCTTTTGGTGCACGCGCGTTGATTCCCGAACGGCGGCCGATGACCGTGGACACGATTTTCGACGTAGCCTCGTTGACCAAGGTGATCGCCACCACGACCGCCGTCATGCAGCTTGTCGAGCAGGGGAAAATCCTGCTCAGCGCTTCCGTGGGAGATTACTGGCCGGAATTCAAGGAAAACGGCAAAGAACTGATCACCGTGCGCGAGCTGATGACGCACTATTCCGGCCTGCGCCCCGACCTCGACCTAAAACCCGAGTGGACGGGCTACGGGACGGCGATGAAGATGATTGTGGCGGAGAGGCCCATCGTACCGCCGGGAACGCGCTTCATCTACAGTGACATCAATTTTGAGACGCTGGGGGAACTGGTGCGCCGCGTTTCGGGGGAGCCGCTGGACGTCTACTGTGCGGAGCACGTCTTCACCCCGCTGGGCATGAAAGACACCCTGTTCAAGCCTCCTGCCTCGCTGCGCGAACGCATCGCTCCCACGCAGTTCCAGCATGGCGAAGGCGGCAAGATGCTCTGGGGCGAAGTCCACGACCCGACCGCCTACAACATGGGGGGCGTGGCCGGGCACGCGGGCCTGTTTTCGACCGCCGACGATCTTTCCATCTTCGCGCAGATGCTGCTGAATGGAGGCACCTACGACGGCATGCGCATCTTGAGCCCGCTGACGGTGGAGAAAATGACGACGCCGCAGACCCCCCCGAACAAGACGGCGCTGCGGGGGCTGGGCTGGGACATCGATTCGCCGTTCGCGTCGAACCGCGGCGAGCTGTATGAGGTCGGCTCGTTTGGACACACGGGCTTTACAGGCACGTCTGTCTGGATCGACCCGGTGACGAAAACTTACGTGATCCTGCTGGCCAACCGCGTGCACCCGGACGGCAAAGGCGACGTGGCGCCGCTGCGCACACAGGTGGCCTCGCTAGTGGCGGGGGCGCTGGGGCCGGTCTCCGCGCAGCAGGTCCTGGACAGCCGGCGGTCGCTGACCGGGTTCTTCGAACTCCTGAAAGGTTACCGCGTGCAGGGGCTGAGAAATGGCAAGGTGAAGACAGGCATCGACGTGCTGGAGGCGGAGAACTTCGTGCCGCTCGAGGGCAAGCATGTGGGGCTGATTACCAATCACTCGGGCCTGGATAGTGCGGGGCGGCGTACCATCGACCTCCTCGATCGCGCCCGGGGCGTGAAGCTGGTGGCGCTGTTCAGTCCGGAACACGGGCTGCACGGTTCCGCGGCAGAAGGCGCCAAGGTCGATTCTACCCGCGACGCCGCGACCGGCCTGCCCGTCTACAGCCTGTTCGGTGATGTAGAGCGGCCCACGGATCAAATGCTGCAAGGTATCGACGCCCTGGTTTTCGACATTCAGGACGTCGGCGCGCGCTTCTACACGTACATCACCACTCTCGGTTATACGTTGGAAGCTGCCGGCAAGAAGGGAATTGAGTTTTACGTTCTCGACCGGCCCAATCCGATTACCGGTGGGGAAGTCCAGGGGCCTGTGCTGGACGTGGACCTGCGCTCCTTCCTCGGCTATTTCCCCATGCCCGTGCGTCACGGCATGACGGTGGGGGAGCTCGCGGAGATGTACAACCACGAGAATCACCTGAACGTGAAGCTGCACGTGGTGAAGATGCGCGACTGGCGGCGAACGGACTGGTTCGACGAGACAGGGCAGGCTTGGATCGACCCCTCACCGAACCTGCGGAACCTGACGGAGGAGATTCTCTATCCAGGTGTCTGCTGGGTGGAAGGTTCAAACGTCAGCGTGGGCCGCGGTACCGACACGCCTTTCGAGATGGTGGGCGCGCCCTGGGCCAATGGGAAGGAACTGGCTGCGTACTTGAACAGCCGGGACATTCAGGGAGTGCGCTTTCTACCCATGGATTTCAGGCCACTCTCCAGCAATTTCGCCGGGGAGGTGTGCCACGGCGTGCAGATTGTGTTGCTCGACCGCCAGGCGCTCGAGCCGACCGAGCTGGGGGTGGAGCTTGAGGCGGCGCTCTGGAAGCTTTTTCCCAAGGACTTGAACTTGGAGGGCTCGCTGCTTTTGATCGGCAGCCGCGCGGTGGTGGAGTCGATCCGCGCCGGCCGCGACCCCCAGCGCATCTGGTACGATTGGCAGGAAGCACTGGAGAAGTTCAAGAAGATTCGCGCCCAGTATCTGTTGTATCCGTGAGAAGTAGCGGCCGGGGCGTGTGGTGCTCGGTGAAAGCGGGTTACTAACTGGGCAATTGCCTTGCCTTCCCGACGAGGAGTAGTATCATCCCCGTTCGGTCCCAAGCAGCGGCTAAGTCGGAGGCCACTTCACTCGAAGGCTGACGCGTCCAGGGAGGGACCATGAGAACTAAATCGCGGGCACTTCCAATCGTCGCTGGTGCTCTTCTTGCACTTTTCGTTTTCGCGGGCGGAAACGTTACCCGTCTGGGGGCAAAGGAAAAGATTCCTGCGGTCAGTCCTGATGATCCGACCTTGCGCCTCTACAATCTCCTCGATTCGAAATTCGGCGGCAAGCTCGACACCCTGTACTTGTTGGCCGATACCTTTACGGATCCCAAGAACCCCCAGCAAGTCGAACAACGCGTCCTGCGCGTTGAATACAACAAGAACAGCGCGTTCGGGAAGTTCCGCATTTACGTGCGGACGGTCGACATGCCCTCACCGGAGCAGTTCAAAGCTTACAGCCCCAAGGAAATCTACGATTTCGGTGAAACCGACAGCGAGAAGTTCACAAAAACCGACCCGGGCTCCTTTGGCAGGCCGGGAGACGTCTATTCTCAGCCAACCATGCCGGGGGGGCCGCTGGGAACGGTTCCCGCCACCGAAGAGGTGCGGGCCCGATACGACCGCTACGTAACACAATACATCCTGCCAGCCTTGGAGAAAAAGGAGGGCGGCGGAACCGGGCCGTAGCTCCCTTTTCCCGGGCCTCGTCCGCCGCAGGGGCGCCGGGCCTCACGTGGCGCATCGCCAGCCGGGAACTACCCGGCGGACTTACTCAGTTCATCCCATTTCGAGAGATAGCTCGCAGCGAGACTACGGTCGAATTCCTGCAGCCAGTGACGAATATATTCCGCTTCGCAGGTGGGATTCTTGAGAAGGATGCCGCGGACATCCTCGAGATCGCGAGAACGGCCAGCAATGATCTTGTGGATGACGACGTCTTCGAGCGAAGCAAACCGGACCTGAGCGTTTCCGACGGACACGCGCCGGACACGGTCCATGGCTTGCCGTTCATATTCGGAGTGCGAAAAGACCAAGTCGACTCGGAGCCCTGTTTCCGGATCGGAGCAGGGCAACACCAGCGTCCTGCGAACGAAATCCTCCGAATCCTCCACCAAGACCTGCCAGCCCCGTGCCCTTACGAGATCCAGTATTTCCTCAAGCCGGTCCGGTCCTGCACCCAGCGTCACATCGATGTCCTGAGTCAGGCGCGGCTCGCCATACAGCAACACCGCCTGACCACCGATCACCATGTAGGGAATCCGGCGCTCGTCAAGGGCGAGCGCGATCTGTTCCAGTAGCCGGGCCAGCATGCAGTTTTCTCGCCAGAGCAATTTTGTGTTCTATTCCCGCCAGGGGGTCGGAGGGGGGGAAGACACCCAGCGAGCGGGCGTAGTGCAGAAAGTCGTCCATGAGCGCCAGGGCACGCTCGAAATCCGGGGCCTCGCGAAGTGGGCCGCGCGACTCCCACGCCTCCCAATAAGCACGGTCTTTGATCATCGTCCTTGGCTCCGCGGGTTAGTGGCTTCGGCGGCGAAACGCTCACTCTAATCTTACACCCGGCTGCCAGCGCACCTAGGGTTTTCCCTCTGCCAGCACCACGCGCGGGAAGGTGGACGGGTTCCGGGTGCTGGCACGGAATAGGTGGTCTTTCTTGGATTGCAGCTCAATCCGTTCCAGATCTTCCTCGTCGGTCGGCTTCGTGGGACGGATCACCTTCCTCACACCGAAGCTCAGGCCCAGCTCGTAACCCGGTGCGAACTTGCCCTCCTCGAAATAGGAGGCGGGGATGGCGATGTCTCCCGAGTAGCCTTGGGCGGTTTTCTGCCAGGCGGTGTGGATTTCCTGCAGGTAGTTGCGGGGACGCGCGCGTGGCGGCAGGTAGTCCTCGTCGGAGAAGATGCTGGGCTTGACGTCGGCGAAGTTTCCCGGGCTGAAGAAGAGCGCGTACTCATCGCCGGTGGGTTCCTTCGCATAGAAGTTCTTGCGGAAAGCGGTTTCAAGCGTTAGCACGAAAGTGTCGCCGTTCTCGATGCCGCGCGCGAAGAACGGCTGATAGAGATCCGGATCGGTGACATCCACGCCCACGTAGAAATAACTCTCGTCCCACGCCAGAGCTACGCGCGCTGATAATTCCTTTGACCCCTTCCAGCGCTTGGCGCCGATCGCCACCTGTGCGGCGTGGGCAAGCACGTAAAGCGGGCCGCTTTGCCACTTGGCAAAATCGCCGTCCAGATTGGGCGGCTGGGCAAGGTGATAGGCTGAGAGCGCATCGTAGCTTTCATTCCATTGTAGCTTGCCATCCGGGAGAGGCCGAAACGCCGGGTCAGCTTTCATTTCGGCCAGACGCTCGCCGGTACGCTTGACCGCGGGAGCAATCTCCGCCAGCAGCCGCTCGTAGCGCTTCTGGTTGCCCAGATGCTCGAGCGCCGAGTTCAAATCGGCCAATTGTAGCTGCATCACCGCAACGTCGATGGGCTGGCGGCGCTCGCTGAAAAGCGGTGTGAAGATCCCGTCATCCCACGCATACGTTTCGTAGGTCTTCAGAAATGGCGCGAGCAGGCGCGGTGCGTCTTTGCCGTACTGGCTGACGACGGCGTGCGTTTCAGATCGTTCCTGGTCGTACGCCTCGGGGTTCCAGAGGTAATCGGCGGCGGTCTGGAGCGGGATCATCGACGCGTGCGCCTGGCCCATGGGATTCGAAAACAGTCCCCGCAGCACGGAAGGCAAATCCGGCGCGCGGCCGGGGAGCGGCCCCAGGTAGCGACACCACGGTGTGCCGTCGTTTACGGGGAAGTTGTCCCACACGAGCGGCTTGCGGTGGATGTGCCCACCCCACTCGCGCGCCTGCTCCACGGTGATGGTGGGAGAAAACACTTTCGTGCCGGTCCAGACGATGGGCACGCCGGGATCAACGCCCGCGCCCAGCTCCTGGATGTAATCGCGGCTGCCCCATTCGTTGGTGTAGGTCGTGGGGGTCAGCACCAGGCGGTTTGCGGCGGACCGCTCCTTCAGGTGTTTGTAGAGTTTGTTGGTCAAGTAAATATGCGCCTGCGCGAGCGTTTTGAACTGCGCCTTGTCCTGCGGGTCCTGCAGGTCTTGAGGCACGTCGTCGAGAAAAAGCGCAAAGCAGGAAACGCCCAGTTTGCTGACGCTCGACAGCTTGTTCGTCAGCACCCCGAAATCCCGCTCGCTGGAGTAGGCCGTGGTGAGGCCGGGGCTGATGGCGAAGCAGAAGTCCACGAAGTTGCGGTGCGCTGTTTCCACCAGTTCGCCGAGGCGCTTCATGTCTTCGGGCGGGTAGGCCTCGCGCCACAGCTTGCGATGGTAGGGATCGTTCTTGGGGGCGTAGTAGTAAACGTTCATGCCATGCGCGCCTGCAAAGCGCAGGATGTCGATGCGGTCTTGGTGCGTCCAGGGCACGCCGTAAAAGCCCTCCACGACGCCGCGCTCGGGGAAAGAGGGAAAATCCGCGATGACTGCGGAAGTGCGATTCTTTTCCACCCGCACGGCTTGCGGGTGCGGGATGAGGTCGGTGGGGAGATTCGACGGCCAGACGATCAGCAGATCCGGAACGCGCAGCAAGGCGTTATGAAATCCCTGGGAGGTGGCCGCCGTGATGCGCAGGTGATTCGGCACTGATGCGCGCGGGTATGTGGCCTCAAGGATGTAACCCTCCTTCGCAAGCTCAACCGTGGGCTGGACGGCCGTCGCCCCGGCCTCGCGCCGCAGCGTGGCGAAAAAGCTTTCCACACTCTTCTCCTCGCGCAATTCAATTGAAATGGCGCCCGGGTACAAGGCGATGCGTTTGGCTTCCGAGGCGCTGGTGAAAAAACGGATCAGCGCCTGATCCTGCGCCGCCAGTTGTTCGAGCTGGCGATGCACGCGCGCGTCGAGTCCCGCTTTCGAAAGGACAATCCAGGTATGCTCCGGGCGTGGGGGGCGCGTGCGGGCCAGTGAAGTGGTGAACATCGCAAGCGATAGACCAACTACGGCAAGGGTTCGCATGGTGTCTCCCCGGGATTGAGATTTCCGGTTGGACCGTATCGAGTTTAAACCCGTTTCGCCCGAATTGCTTTCAGGACTATGGCGACTGCCCCGCGCCGCTCGCCCTGGCGGCGCGCGCGCGTTTTTTCGCGGCAGGCGCGCTGTGCGCCCCGTGGGGCTGGCTTGCTACAAACTGCGCGGCCATGAGCCAGAACTGCGGGTCCTCCACGCCCAGCCGCCAAGCGGCGAATCCGCGCAGGTGATAGAGCTGCATCAGTCTTAGCTTTTCGCGCAAGCTGCGGTTATCGTCAAACCACGCGGTGCACTGGGCCTGGCCGTCACGGACCTGGAACCAGGCCGTTCGCCAGCGCTCGTCCCAGCGCGGCTCGCTGCTGTTAGTCTTGAGATAAGGCGTCAAGTCCCTGTATGCGAGGCTGCGCGAGGTGGTGCCTTGGGAAGTTTCCACCCACTCGCGGCCGTATAGGGGAATGCCGAGCAGGAGCTTCGTGCGAGGCACGCGCCGCACGGCGTAGTCGAGCGCCGCCTTCGCCCAATCGTAGCCGGCCACGGGCCCGGGCGGGCTCGACGTGGAGTGTTGATCGTAAGCCATGAGCGAAAGGAAATCCGCCACGCGCCCGAGCGCACGGAAATCAAACGGCGCGCCCCACTCGCCGGTGCGAAATTCCACGGGACGGTTGTCCGGATAGGCGTCGGAAAAGCGCGGCACGACGGCGACGCTCAGCAAGCGGTGGTCGCGATGTAACCGCGCCGCCACGCGCTCGACGAAGCGTGTGTAGTCAAGCTTGTCCGCCGGGTCGATGTTTTCGAGATCGAGTTGCCAGCCAAGGTAATGGTCGCGCTCCGCAAGATACCCCAGATACATTGCCGCGCGCTCCTGTGCCTTGGTGCTGCGCAGCAGGGCGTGCGCCGTGGGCCGGTCGAAGCCGGGATTGATCACCAGTGGCATGACGGGGAGGTCGGCACGCCGCGCCGCCTCCAGGACCTCGGCTGGGATTTCGCCATGCACGAAGCCGTCCTGATCGATCCAGAAACATTGGGGGCCGAGCAAGGTCATGGCTTTGGCGTGCGCCGCGAGTGACCCGAGCCCCAGCGAGTCGTTCGAGTAATAGAACATCGCGAGCGGGCGCGCGCCGAGCACGTGCCAGCGCGCTTTTACCAGAGCCGCGTCCCCCGCCGGCGCGGCTTTCGTGGAGGCAGGTTTCGCTGGGCCCGTGGTCTTTTGCGCCGCAGGCCAGCGGGCGGCGATCAGCAGCGCTGCGAATGCCACCCGCAGCGCGGCTCGCGCGAGTTGTGAAGAGCCCCGACTCATGAGGAGCGGCGTTGCCATGCCTTCCAGAGAAAGTAAGCGGGGATGCCGCTGCCGATCAGCACGACCCCCCACATCGAATCCGCGCGTTGCTGCCAGAACGTATTCGCGAGCAGGCAGACCGCCAGAATAACAAAAAGCGCGGGAACCAGGGGATACCCCCAGGTGCGGTAAGGACGCGGCAGGTCAGGCAGCCGGCGGCGAAGGATGAAGACGCCGGCGCTGCAGAGGCCGTAGAAAAGGAATTCCGCGAAAATCACTTTGGTGTAGAGCGATTGATATTGCCCGGTGAGCGCGAACAGTCCCGCGATGACGGCTTGCCCCACCAGCGCAACGGCGGGCGTGCGGAAACGTGGATGCACGGTGGCGAGCGCCTGCGGGAAAAGGCCGTCGCGCGCCGTGGCGTAAGGAATGCGCGAGCCCGCCAGTATCGAACCGTTGAGCGTGGCGAAGGTGGAGATCATGACGCCCACGGCGATGAAGGCTCCACCGGCGTTGCCCAGAAAGCGGCGCGCGGCGTCGGCTGCCACTGTGGTCGTGCCCAGGACCCGGGACGCGGGCAGCACGTAAAAGTAGGCGATGTTAACCAATACATAAACCCCGAGAACCAGCAGCGAGCCGGCGATGAGCGCAATGGGCAGGTTGCGCTGGGGGTTCTCGACTTCCCCCGCCACCATGCTGAGATTGTTCCAGCCGTCGTATGCCCAGAGCGCCGAAACCGTGGCCACGCCGAAAGCCGCCAGCAAGCTGGGGCCGTGGCCCGTTGGTGCGAAAACCGGCCGAAAGCCCTGCCACGACCCGTGGCCCAGCACGAGGCCGAGCACGATCAGAATCGCTAGCACCAGCAGCTTCGAGGCGGTGAAAAGCGTCTGCACGGCGCCGCTGCGGCGCACGCCCAGAATGTTCAGCCCGGAGAGCAACAGCACCATGAGCGTCGCGCCGAGTTGCAGGCCCGTCAGGCGCAGTGGAATTGCGTGGCCACCGAAACCGAGCGAGGCTTCCCACAGGGTTTCCTGCAAGCACGGGAAAAAGTAGGCGAGGTAGATGACGAAACCCGTGGCGATGGCGGCGATGGACGCGGTCTTGGCGATGATGAACTGCGTCCAGCCGTAGAGAAAGCCGAAAAGCTCCCCGTAAGCGCGGCGCATGTAGACGTACTCGCCCCCGGCCTCGGGAAGCGCCGCGCCGAGTTCGGCGTAACTGAGGACGCCAAAAAGGCTGAGGACGCCGGCGGCCACCCACACCACGAGCACCATGGCCGGCGTGCCTACCTGCTGCAGCATGATGCCCGGAACCACGAAAATCGCGGTCCCGATCATGGTGCCGGCCACCACTGAGGTGGCGCCGAAAACTCCCAAACCCTTCACCAATCCGGCTGGTTCTTTATTGGGCATCGCAGTTATGAATTATGGATAGTAAATAGTGAATAGTACATCGTGAATTAAGGAATTAAGGGCCTTTAGGGCTTTCGACGTCCTCCACAATGCGCTGCGACAAAACACCATCTGCGATCTACCATTCACTAGTTACTATTCACCATTTTTGCCTCAATTTAAAAGACCTTCTTCGCTGCGCTTTGGGGCCGGCCGACCGGGTGAGGTGGCAAGGCTCACGAGCAGGCCCACGACGAACGTAACCACGGTTCCGATGGCGACGTACCAAGTCCAGGCAATGTGGGTAAAGGCCATTACGAAGCCCAGCGTGGCGAGCGCGAGCAACGCGCCTACCAGGGCACCGCGGCTCGTAGCGCGCTTGGTCAAGACTCCGAGCAGGAAGATCCCCAGCATGCTGCCGTAGGGAACGCTGGCCACGGTGAGCGCCAGCTCCAACACGCTCCGCTGGAGATACTGTGCCGCGAGCGCGATCACCATCAGCACACAGCCCCACCCGAGCGTCATCAGGCGCGAGACGCGCAGGTAATGCCGGTCATCAGCGTTGGGATGCGCGAGGGGTTTGTAGAAATCCACCACTGAACTCGACGCCAGGGAATTGAACGCGGCGCTCAGGTTGGCCATGCCGGCGGCGAGGATGGCGGCGATCAGCAGGCCTGCGAGACCCGTGGGAACCCGCGTGACGACGAAGGCCGGATAGATCTCGTCCGTGCGGCTGAAGGGCACGGAGGGTGGGAAGTGTTGGTAGAAAGCGTACAGCACCACGCCCACCACCAGGAACAAGCTGAATTGAAAGAGCACTACGAGGCCGCTGGCGAGCAGCGCGCCCTGGCTCTGGCGGCGGCTGCGCGCAGCGAGCAGTTGCTGGACGATCATTTGATCGGTGCCGTGGCTCGCCGTGTTCAGGAACATGCCGCCCACCAGGCCCGTCCAGAACAGGTAGGGCTGGCTCCAGTCGAAGTGGAAATTGAAAACCGTGAATTTGCCGCCCGCCGCCTGTGCCGCGCGCACCACCTCACCCCAGCCGCCGGGAAGGGCATGGATGGCAACGAAGAGGGCCACGAAGGTTCCCGCTAGATAGACGGTTAATTGGATCACATCCGTCCAGATAACCGCCGTGAGCCCGCCCTCCAAAGTGTAAAACAGCGTCAGCGCGCCAATGATCACGAGCGAGGCCCCCACCCCGGTTTTGAAAATGATCCCGATCACGATGGAAATGGCGAAGACGCGCACGCCCTCGGCGAGCGCGCGCGTGAGGAGGAACAGGCCGGCGGTGAAGACCCTCAGGCCATGCCCGAAGCGCTGCTCGATGAGTTGGTAGGCGGTGAAAAGCTCGCCCGCAAAATAGCGTGGGATGAGGAGGAAACTCACCACCACGCGCGCCAGGAGATAGCCGAAGATCAATTGCAGGAATCCCAGGTTCGAGCGAAAGGCGATGCCGGGCGTGCTGATGATGGTCAGGATGCTGGTTTCCGCGCAGACAATCGACAAGGTAATCGCCCACCACGGCAGGCGGCGGCCGCCCAGAAAGTAATCGTGCAGGGTGTGCTGGCTCTTGCGGAAATGCGAGCCGAAGGCGGTGATGGCGAGGAGGTAGGCGATGACAACGGCGAGGTCAATCCAGCTAAAGGCCACTCCCACTCCTGGAGATGCGTTGATGGCCAGCGGGCGATGGGCGGCTGCCCGCGGCAGTGACCAAGCATACCTTATTTCGCCAAAATCGCGAGCAGGGAAACCCGCCCTGGCCGTAGTTCTCCTACCGGATTGCTGCAACCTGTGCTACTCCGGTGAACGCCTCACGAAGCCCCGAGCCACTTCTGCCCACACGGTGCTGTGGTCGACTGTTAACGCTCCTGCAAATCGCCCAACCAAACAGGCACGGGACGAGCATGACAAGGCGGCGACCGAGAGGAATTGCGAATTCGTTGAACTCTGCGGCTGCGTGACGCATCCTTCTGAGGGTATACTTCCAGCGACGGACTGCCATGTAGTGCGAGTTTCGGGGGGGGCTCGATGATTGCGTTTGACGAGAAGCTAGTCCAGATCGGCCAATGGCCGTTGCGTTCAATCGGTGTCGAGACGTTGCAGGTGAACGTGGGCAGGCTGTGCAACCAGACTTGCCGCCATTGCCACGTGGACGCCGGCCCCGCGCGCACGGAGGTCATGACGCGTTCGACCGCCGAGCTCGTACTGGACGTGCTTCGTCGCTACGACATCCCCAAGGTGGACATCACGGGTGGGGCGCCGGAACTGAATCCGCATTTTGAGTATCTGGTGCGCGGGGCGCGCGCGCTGGGCCGGCACGTGATGGATCGCTCGAATCTCACCGTCTTCTTCGTGGAGGGCAAAGGCCATGTGCCGGAGTTCCTGCGCGACCACCAGACGGAGATCACCGCTTCCATGCCTTGCTATCTCGAAACGAATGTGGAAGCGCAGCGCGGCAAGGGCGTGTACGGCAAGAGCGTCGAGGCGCTTCAGTGGCTGAATCGTCTCGGTTACGGGCAGCCGGGCACAGGGCTCGTGCTCAATCTCGTCTACAACCCGGTTGGGCCCTCCTTGCCGCCACCCCAGCAGGCGCTGGAGGAGGACTATCGCCGCGAACTGGGCACGCGCTTCGGCATCGTGTTCAATCATCTCTACACGCTCACCAACATGCCCATCCGCCGGTTCTTGACCGACTTGGTCCGTCACGGGAATTACGACCGTTACATGGAGAAGCTGGTTCAGACTTTCAATCCCGCCACCGTGGAGGGTTTGATGTGCCGCACGCTCTTGAGCGTGGGCTGGGAGGGCGCCCTCTACGACTGCGACTTCAACCAGATGCTGGAAATGCCCATCAATCACGGCCTGCCTCAGCATATCCGCAACTTCGATGCGTTCTTGCTGGCGCAGCGCGAGATCCGTACCGGTACGCACTGCTTTGGTTGCACGGCGGGCAGAGGCTCGAGTTGCACCGGCGCACTCAGCCACGCCCCGGCCCGCACGGCCCAGGCGGCCTGAATCGGCGCGACTCCTTTTGTGCTCTTCTCAGAATCTCGTTTACAACTTTCGAGCACCGACGCTAGAATGAAGTGGAAGCTCGTGCGCGGGTCGGGCACTGTCTTTCACACAATTCATGGCTGAGATTCTCGCAATTTACCCCGGATCTTTTGATCCGATCACAAATGGCCACCTCGACTTGATCGAGCGGGGCAGCCACCTCTTCGATCGGTTGATCGTTGCGGTCCTGACGAACCTCGAGAAGGACCCGCTTTTTACGGTTGCCGAGCGCGTGGAAATGCTCCAAGAAGCGACGCGGGCCATCCCGAATGTCGCGGTCGATACCTTCAGCGGGCTGCTGGTAGATTACGCGCGGCAGAAGCAAGCACAAGTAATCTTGCGGGGAATTCGGGCTTTCACGGATTACGAGTACGAGTTGCAGATGGCGTTGATGAATCGCAAACTCGCGCCCGATCTTGAAACCGTCTTCCTGATGCCGGCCCTCTCCTACACCTACGTCAGCTCGCGCTTGGTGCGGGAGATCTTTCAGCACGGCGGCTCGGTCAAGGACCTGGTTCCCGCGCTGGTCGAAGAGCGGCTTCATCAGAAGGTCTTCCAGAACAAGTCTTGAACTTGGAGCCAGGATGCAATTTTCCGAGCGGATTTCTCGGATTTCCATCTCCACGACAGCCGCGGTTGTGCAGAAGGCAGACAAGCTGCGCGCCACGGGTGCCACACTGGTCGATTTCGGCGCCGGAGAACCCGACTTTCCCACCCCCGACCACATCAAGCAAGCTGCGGTCCGCGCTCTCGAAGAGAACTTCACCCGATACACACCCACGGGCGGGATCGGCGATCTGAAAGAGGCTCTCGTCGAAAGGCACGCCAGGGATTTCGGCTCCAACTACTCCGTGGAAGAGTGTTTGATAACGGTCGGCGGCAAGCAGGCCATCTTCGAGGCCATGGTGGCCACGCTCAACGACGGGGATGAAGTGATACTTCCCGTTCCTTACTGGGTTTCCTTTCTCGACATCATCCGTTACGCCGGTGGTAATGAGGTGCTGCTCGAAACGGACGAGGCCGAGGGCTTTGCCGTGCGCGCCGAAGCGGTAGAAAAACTGATCACCCCGCGGACGAGGATGATCGTGGTGAATTCGCCCAATAATCCCACCGGCGCCGTAGTCCCTCCCGAGGAAATGCAAAAACTCCTGGCCGTGGCCACGCGGCATAACCTTCTTCTGTTATCCGACGAATGTTATTGCCAATGTGTATATGAGGGCCCGCCGTTTTCGCTGGGGAATTCAAAGGATTGCGAGCACCTCCTGATTGTGGGATCGCTTTCGAAGACTTATGCCATGACCGGCTGGCGCGTGGGATTCGCTCTGGGTTCCACGAAACTTCTCGCCAACATGCTGAAGCTGCAGAGCCACTCGACCTCGAATCCGACGTCCATCGCGCAGAAAGCCGCGGTGGAGGCTTTGCGAGCCCCCCAGGATTGCGTGCGCGCCATGCTGGCGGAGTATCACCGCCGCCGCGACCGCGTGGTGAAAGGCCTGCGGGCCATTCCCGGAATCGAGTGCACGCTTCCGCGGGGAGCGTTCTACGCTTACCCCAACATTTCGGCTTACCTGAATCGTGACGGCTTGGCTGACACTGCGGCGCTCGCGGGGAAGCTCCTGGAGGAGGCGCATGTTGCCGTGGTGCCCGGCCAGGCTTTTGGAACTCATCAACACGTTCGGCTCTCCTACGCAACTTCCCTGGGGCAGATCGAGGAGGGGTTACGACGGATGGCGACGTTCTTCGCCAGGTTTTGACTGATTCATGTCCACCTTCAACGGTCCACTCCAACTCTCCAACGTCTTCAAACCAAAAATCTGGGGGCAGCGAGATTTGGCTCCGCTCTTTACGGCGCCCCAGCCCGAGGGGCGCGCGGACGAGGAGAAGTCGAATCAACTGATCGGCGAGGTGTGGATCACCGACGACCTCTCGCGTTTCCTCAACGGCCCCGTGGCAGGAATGGCCCTTGCCGAAGCTTCGGAAAAATACGGGCCCGAGCTGCACGGACAATCCTGGACCGGCCGCCGTTTTCCGATTCTGGCGAAGTTCATCTTCACCAGCGATTGGCTTTCTGTGCAGGTTCATCCTGATGACGATTACGCGGCGGTGCACGACCCGGGCAACGTCGGCAAGTGCGAGATGTGGTATTTCCTGCGCTCGGACCCCCAGGCTGCTATTCTGCTCGGGCTGAAGCCTGGAGTGACGATGGAGCAATTGCAGCAGGCATTCGCGAATGGAACCTCTCGCGGCCTTCTCCAAGACTTCCGGCCCGAGGCCGGGGAAGCTGTGTTCCTTCCGCCGGGAACCGTGCACGCGTTGGGACCGGGGCTGGTGCTCTTCGAAGTGGAGGAAAACTCCGACCTCACCTATCGCCTCGACGATTTCGGACGTCAGAGCCTGGAAGGTGAGCCGCGACCATTGCATCTCGCCAAGGGGCTCGACGTCATTCGTCCAGACCTGGCGCCGCTTCGCGACCTGCCGCCGCTCGAGTTCAAAGAGAAGTACGGCCTGCGCCGGTTCGTTCTGGCCAGCCGCTTCTTCGCGCTCGAGGAATTGAGAGTCCGCCAAGCCGCTTCCTTTCGCAGCTCTCCAGAGCGCGTCGAAGTTCTGTCGATTTTCGAAGGAGAGGGACGCATCGAAAACCAGGCCGGCTGGTTGGCCTATCGCACCGGAGACACGTGGCTGATCCCGCCCGCGGCGAATCTGTACCGACTCGTGCCCAGGCTGGAAACCCGACTTTTAAAGTTTTATGTACCGGACTTGGAAAGGGATTTTCGAGAGCCGTTAAAGCGGCGAGGAATCCCGGCCGCGAAAATCCGCCAGATCGTTTTCGAGTGAAACTCCCATGACGCGAAAATCGGTTCTCGAGCACGCATACGCAGTCGTGATGGCGGGTGGTAGCGGGACGCGCTTTTGGCCGCTCAGCCGCCGCAAACATCCCAAGCAATTGCTGGAGCTCTTTGGAAGCGGCACGCTCCTGGAACAGACGGTGGCGCGGATTCGCCCCCTCATTCCCCCCAAGCGCACTTACATCTTCACCAACGAACTCGTTTGGCGCGAGGTTTGCCGCTGCCTGCCGCAGATTCCGCGCGCGCAGGTCGTGGCGGAACCCGCCTCCCGCGACACCGCCCCCACGCTGGGAGTGGCCGCGCATGAGATCCTGCGCCGCGATCCCGAAGGCCTGATGGTGGTGCTGCCAGCGGACCACGTCATCACCAAGCCCGCCGCGTTCCTGCGCGTTCTGCGCGCCGGCTGTGAGACGGCGTCCACCGAAGGACGCTCCGTGGTGTTTGGCTTGAGGCCGACCCGGCCTGACACCGGTTTCGGTTACATCCGCGTGGGCGTGCGTGAAGGACGCATTGCCGGGCAAGAGATTCTCAAGGTGGGGAAATTCACCGAGAAGCCCCCGCTCGCCGTGGCTCGCCGCTACGTCGCCTCCGGCCGTTATCTTTGGAACGGCGGCATGTTCATCTGGCGGGCTTCCACATTGCTCAGAAACTTCGAGTGCGTCCAGCCGCGGATGGCACAGCAATTGGCATGGCTTGCCGGGGCCGGCGGCGTCCGGTCCTCGAAGACCTTTCGCCGGCTCTTTCCGCAGTTCGAGAAGATTTCGATCGACTATGCAATCATGGAGAAGATCTCAGACATCCAGGCGGTCGCTGCGGACATCGGGTGGAACGATGTAGGCAGTTGGGCGGTGGTTTACGACCTCTCCACAAAAGATGACGAGATGAACGTCCGGCCTGGCCGCAGCCTGTGCCTGGATTCGCGCGGCAACGTGATTATTGCCAAGCGGAGTTTTGTGGTGACGATCGGTGTTCAGGATCTCGTCATTGTGGAGACCGACGACGCACTGCTGGTCTGCGCGCGCGAACGTTCACAGGAGGTGGGCAAAGCGGTTCAGGCGCTGGAGAAGGCGGGCCTGCATGCCCTGTTGTAGTTTACAAAAGCTGAACGGTTCCTAGAAGCGAGCCTCTGATATGGATAAGATCAAATTCGGCACGGACGGTTGGCGTGGAGTGATCGGAGATGACTTCACTTTCGCCAACGTGCGTCGCGTGGCTACGGCCATCGCCCAGTACATCCGCGAAGAAAGTGAACCCGCACGCGGCCTGATCGTCGGCTACGACACGCGTTTCCTCTCGGCAGAATCTGCCCGGGTTGTTGCGGAGGTTCTCTCTACAGCGGGGATACGGGTTTGGTTGGCAGACGCCGCCACACCGACGCCCGCGGTGAGTTACGCCGTGGTGGCGCGGCAGACGGTGGGCGCCGTCATGATCACCGCCAGCCACAATCCCTACCGCTGGAATGGCGTGAAGTTCAAAGCGTCTTATGGCGGCTCCGCGGCTCCGGCCATTATCCATCGCATCGAGATCCATCTGCATCGACTGGATCGCACTCGCGCGCGCCCGCGCAGGTCCAAGCCTGCCTCCGTTGAGACCGTGGATCTGATTGCGCCGTATCTCGAGCGGCTCAAGACTCTGGTCCGTCTGGATCGCATCCGCTCGTCCGGACAAAGGTTCGTCATCGACCCGATGTATGGGGCCGCGCGGGGTTGCATCGCTCGCATGTTGGGTGAAACCGGGATCGCCTACCAGGAAATTCACTCCGAGCAGAATCCGCTGTTCCCCGGCATAAACCCCGAACCCATCGAGCCTCACGTGGCGGAACTTCGTCGTGTTGTGATGGAGGGCGGTTTCGACGCGGGCTTTGCCACCGATGGCGATGCTGACCGCATCGGCGCCATCGATCGCGGTGGGTCGTTCATCGATTCGCACAAGATCTTTTCCATACTCCTCCAGCACCTGGCCGAAGACCTGGGACTGCGCGGTGAGGTCGTCAAGACGTTCTCCACCACGCAGATGATCGACAAGCTCGCGCGCAAGTACCACCTTCCCCTGCACGTCACGCCGATTGGATTCAAATACATCTGTGAGCTGATGCTGACCCGCGATGTGTTGATCGGCGGCGAGGAAAGCGGAGGCATCGCGACCAAGGGACATCTGCCCGAGCGCGACGGCATCTTGAACTCGCTTCTGCTGGCGGAAGTCATGGCGGAAAAGGGCAAAACCCTCGGCGAACTCGTCGACGACTTGACCCACGAGTTTGGCCCGCACTTTTACGACCGCATGGACCTGGAAGTGGAACTCACCGCCGCCCAGCGGCTGGTGAAGCAGGTGGCGCAGGGGAAGTTCAAAAAGGTCGCGGGACTCAAAGTGACAACCATCGAAGACATGGACGGCACCAAGTTGCGCTTTGGAGATTCCGCTTGGCTTCTGGTGCGGGCCTCGGGTACGGAGAACATTCTGCGCCTATATGCGGAGGCGCCATCGCGCGAGCTGGTGAAAGCGCTGCTCGAGGAAATGGCGGCGTTAGCAACCGAGCAGCGGTGAAGCTGCTTTCTCTCCGAGCTGAGCTGCAGTAGGTTCCACCCCTTCAAAGGTGCTCATGCAAGACTCCGCGCGTGTCAAACGCTACCACCGAACGGGCCGCATTTTGCGTGTCGCGGGCTTCCTCGTCGACCTGGCCGTTCTTCTCATTCTGCTTTTCGCCGGGTGGACACTTGCTCTGCGCACCCTCGCGCTTCATGGCAGCGCGCGCCCGTGGATCGCGGTGCTGATCTACCTGGGCCTTTTCGGAATCATCACCCAGGGCACCGGGCTCCCGCTCGATTTCCTGCAGGGCTTTTGGTTGGAGCACCGGTATGGTCTTTCGAACCTCACCTTGGCGGGCTGGGTGAAGGACGAGCTGAAGGGTGTGGCCCTCGGCGGCGCGCTGGCCGCGCTGGGAATCGAGTTCCTTTACGCAGCGATGCGCCGTTGGCCGGAGCATTGGTGGATTCTGTGCTCCGTAGTGTTCATCGGGTTCTTTATATTACTGGCAAACCTCGAGCCGATATTAATATTCCCAATCTTCTTCAAGTTCAAACCCCTCGAGAATCCCTCTTTGACGGAGCGCTTGCTGGCGCTCTCGCGACGCGCGAGAACACGCGTGAAGGGCGTATTCGAATGGAAACTCAGCGAGAAGAGCAAGAAGGCCAACGCGGCCCTGACGGGACTCGGCAACACCCGCAGGATCATCCTTTCTGACACGCTGCTCGCACAATTTCAGGATGAGGAAGTGGAAGCCGTGTTGGCGCACGAGCTCGGCCATCACGTGCACCGCCATATGTTTCAGGGTATCGTGATTCAAGGTGGCACAACGTTTCTGGGATTCTATCTGATTCACCGGACCCTCGGATGGCTGAGCCCGCATTTCGGCTTCCAGGGGCGCGCGGATTTCGCCAACCTGCCCCTTCTGGCGCTGGTCACCGTGGCTCTTTCGCTTGTCCTCCTGCCGGCGGTGAATGCGCATTCGCGCTCCATGGAGCGCCAGGCGGATGCCTACGCGCTTCGGGCGATTTCTTCGCGGGATGCCTTCATCTCCAGCATGGAGAAGCTTGCGGAGCTCAACCTCGCCGAGCGCCGGCCGCATCCTTGGATCGAGTTCATCTTTCACAGCCATCCTTCCATCGAAAAACGCATCGCCTTCGCGCAGAGGTTCTCTGCTTAGGTTGCTTGGGCGAGCAGGAACGGTCAGGTGTCGGTCACGGTCCCGGACGAACGCTGGCCACTCCTCATGCGAGGGCCCGACGCCGTCGGGATAGGCGCTTCGTCTCACCGGCTTGGAAATCGGATCTACTCGTCTCTGCCCCATCCGCCACCAGCCCCCCGGCCGCAGCCACTACGCAGTAGGCAGCAGTAGGCAGGTAGCACTTCCCCTACGGACTCCGTCTTGCCGAGCGCAGTGACCCGTGACGAAGGAGCCCCCACCGACCTCGGATTGGCTTTCCCCAGTACCTGACACCCGGCACTTGGCGCGCCTTCTTCCCGTGCTCCCGCCGCAGCGCATCTCCCCTGCCCTTGGAAGGTGTGAAAGAACCCTGTCTTCACGGCGGAGACGCCGAGCCGCAGTGAAAGAGCCTGTTGCTTCCCAATCGCTGCGCTTCCGCGTCTCTGCGGTGAGAAGGACCCTTAGGTATTATTTCACAGCTTCTTATCGTCGCAGCCCTTCGGCTTTCGCTCAGGGCGGCGAGCGACAGTCGAATTGCGACTCCCCACCCTCCCTGACCTTCACCGGGCGAATTGTGGAGGACAACAACAACCGGCTGCGGCCGATGCAAATCGAAAACCTCATTAGGCCACATTTCCCGCGGCGAGGTGTCCGCAGCTGGTGCGACGGGTAGATGGCCGATGGGTCCAAGGTCAGGGTCTACCCGGACGGAGAGCCCGTGGCTCTTCAATCGTGGCAATTGACGGACCACGGATTTTCAAACTGGACGAGACTCCGCGCTACTTACTTGATTTATCATGTATCGTAGGAATAATAGAGGTCTGGCCATGAAGTGATCTACTAAGGACGATGGATCCAAGAATCCTCCGTACTCTCGCCGCCATCGAAGGCGACTGCGCGCAGTGTCTGAGAGTCAGCCGACTTGCCGCGCAGGTGGGCCTCAGCCGGTCTCGCTTTGAGCACTTGTTTAAGGAACAAACGGGTGAGACCCTCAAATCGCGATTGCGGCTTATTCGCTTAACAAAAGCTCAATCGCTTCTCGCCGATTACAGTCTGCGCATCAAAGAGGTTGCTTCCGAATGCGGGTACTCAAGCAGCGCATGCTTCGCCCACGATTTCAAGAAAGCCTTTCACGTATCGCCTTCTCAGTACCGCCGCAGCACATTTTGGCAACAAACAGCACATTTTATCAATTGATTTATATTGACAACGTGACGTGAGGGATTAACCTTGGGGCGTTGCCCTAAGTTCGCACGCATTTGCGGGCTTTTGAGGTGCCACGGTTTAGATGGGGAGGGGTATATGGAATCCACGCGCGGGCCCGGCAAATCGCAGAACCTCGCCAATGTTGCGACCATAGTGGTCTCGGTCCTCCTGTCCGTAGTCTTGGTCAAGGTGTTCTTACTCCCACAGCCGAGCCCCGCACCGAATCTCGCGCAGCCGCGTGTGGGGATGAATTTGGGGCAATCCCTCCCCGGCATTGACTGGGCCAAGAATAAGCGGACTCTGGTTCTCGCGCTCTCGACTCAGTGCCACTTCTGCACAGAAAGCGCTCCATTCTTCCAGAGAATCCAGAAGGAGACGGCGAAGAATTTGAAAATGGTCGCCGTCCTTCCGCAAGCCGTCAGAGACGGCCATAGGTATCTCGAGGGAGTGGGTGTGCGTGTGGACGACGTCAGGCAGGCCCAACTCAGCGAGATTGGGGTCACAGGGACGCCGACGCTATTACTGGTTAATGGCAAGGGGACTGTGGCAGACGTTTGGCAGGGCAAGTTGCAGCCCGATCAAGAAGCGGCGGTGCTGGAGGTTCTGAAGAAGGTCGCGCCGTAACGTTGAACACGTGTAAGTAGGCTCTCGTCCGAGCGCAGTCATGAGCGCGCGGGGAACGCCCACGCGCGCAGACAATGGCCCGGTGTATGGCACGATCCCAACTAAGCAGGAGGACGCAAGAAATCAGGAGGAGCGCGACGATGTGGAAAGTACTCCAACGCTTAAACGTGCTGGCGATCTGCTTGCTGGGCGGCGTGCTAGCCGCTGTTCTGGTAGCTCAAATCTGGCCCCGAGTTCGTGCGCTTGCTCAGGCGGATCCGCGGGACGACGAATGGACGGGGCAATCGACGTGGCCGAGGACGCTCCAGGTTTATCCGGCACACGAGGGTGACCCGGTGAAGCTGGTCAAGATCACAAAGGCGGGCCAGGAACTCGTGCCCGGGAAGTATGAATTGCCGCAGATAGCGGGGGATACGTCTCAGAACGTGGACGCCGCCAAAGATTGGCTGTCAGACGTCTCCTTTACCTTGAAGAGCCAAACGCCCAAAAACATTGTCTCGGTCGGGGCTGCTTTCGTATTGCCCGTGCGTCGCACCGACCTCGCGTGCTTCTATGGCGACAGGTCGGGACTCAGCGCTTGGTGCGAGGCGCACCCTCATTGGTGCGACGGCGGGTGCCCCACCCTTGTCCACACTACCTTGCACTGGGGCCTGGTCCCTGCCGTGACAGCCTCGGGTCTGGGGGCCCGCTATCGCGCCGAAGCTACGGGGAAGTACGGGGACAGGGCTCTCCTTCACGGCAAGGGCTCTCTACAACTAGGTGCCGGCCAGGAAATCGAGCTTTCGCCGGCTGGCCGCGTCGACGGGATGATGGGCGGCACGGATCCGAGGAGTGGCTTTTCAGTCACCCTGGATGGGATCCTTTACGCCGAAGGCATCGAGGAGGCAAGAGACGCGGAGCCCTGCTCCAGTCGGCACGCATTGAGGAGGGGGTGCGCCTTTGCCGACGTCTCGAAGTTCAACATCGGGATAGACATAGTCTATTTTGAGGACGGGACGATTTGGGGGAATTATGGGTACGGTTACGCCAAGCCCAACGCGGACGGCATCTACACGCGGCTGGGCGGGGACGATCCTCCGAGCATCGTCGCCCCACCAGGGGCTTCTGTCAACTAGGCCACGATTTTCCTGAACGGTCCCGGCTGGATAGCCCGGGCGCCGGGCGATTAAGCCGACCCGACCGGCCGTATGAAAGGGGGCTAGCGCCATGAAGACAAGTTTGACACTCCTCAGGATCTTGGTGCTCGTTGGGTGCCTGCCCCTTCTCGTGAGGAACGCATGGGTGGTGAAGGCGGGACTGTATGACGAGCAGTGCACAAACTTTGGTGGCCGCACCACGCCAAACTGCCCCGCCGGGTGCACGAGCGGTACCTACACCACGTATCCACTGGTTGGGGGCAGCGGCTGGTACAACGCAACCTCGAACGACCAACCGTGCAGTCCTTCAGGGTGTCCGCAACCGGTTGCGTATAACTCGCCGACGCAGGCCAATTGCAACACCCCCCCTGTTGCCTGCCCAACTTAACCAGCCCTTGCAGTTCTTCCGAGTGTTTCGGCGGTAACCCATGCTGCGCACCTGCCCAGTGCACCAATGGAGCCTGCTGCTACCCAAACACGGCGCCCTGCACCGCGGGGGTCCAGTGCTGTAACGGTCTCTGTGTGAGTGGTCACTGCTGCAAGAGCCAGCTCCACGGCTCCTGCACAAATTCGTACGATTGTTGCGGCTCGTCGGCAATCTGCTCGGGCGGAACGTGCTGCATGACGTATGGCGGGCCGTGCGCTTCCTCCTACGACTGCCGCTCCGGACTGGGCTGCGCGGGCACCTGCCAGCAATGTGGGGGGTCACAGCAGCCCTGTTGCAGTGGCAACCAGTGCTCCGGCACCCTCACGTGCATATCGGGCATATGCTCTGGCATTTCCCCAATCATTATAGACGTGGACGGCTCCGGCTTTCACCTTACGGATTACGCAGGGGGCGTGAAGTTCGATATCCTAAACACAGGTACGCCCGTTCAGATTAGTTGGACCGCTCCGGGTTCCACAAACGCGTTTCTTGCGTTGGACCGGAACGGCGATGGTAAAATCGCCAATGGTGCGGAGCTGTTTGGAAGCCTCACTCCACAGCCCCCCTCCAAGGACCCGAATGGCTTTCTTGCCCTGGCCGTATTCGATAAGCCGGAAAATGGCGGCAACGGAGACGGCATTATCGACCGCCGCGACGCGATCTACTCCAAGCTTCGGTTATGGATTGACGCCAACCACAATGGCATCTCCGAACCAAACGAGCTTCACACACTTCCAGGACTCGGTGTTGATTGGATCTCGTTGGATTATAAACTCTCGAATCGAGTAGACCAATACGGCAATCGCTTTCGCTACCGTGCAAGGATTGACGAGGACGGCCGTCACCGTAACCGCCCTGACCGTTGGGCGTGGGACGTATTCCTTCTCTCCTCCCCATCGGGTCGCTGACAGTGAGTAGGTGTACGAAAGCGGGTAGATTCTCTCTTGAATTTCAAGAGAGAATCTACCCGCTGTAGACCGATTGCCGCAGCGCGGTAGCGCGGACCTATCTTGTAGGTCCACGGCTTTCAGCTTCAAATCCTCGCGTTCTCGTTGGCTGGTCAAAGCACACCATGGACCAAAGAAGCGAGCGGAGGCAAGCCGCGTAGCGGCGGTCCCGCTGAAGGGGATGGCCCATGGCTTCCCCACGGCTGTCGAAGCCGTGAAATAACCCTTCCTTCTCACCGCAGAGGCGCGGAGGCGCAGAAATTCGAAAACAAAAGGCCTCTTCTCCGCGTCTCAGCGCCTCGGCGGTAGTGCCGGTAATTCTTCACAGCTTTTGCCGCTGTGGGCCACAATCTACCGGCCCTGGCGGGCCTGAGCACGGACCGCAGCAGCGCTGACCTTTAGGTCAGCAGCAGATGACACCGCACAAATGCCGACCTCCCGATTACGTCGGGACAGGTTCATCGTGTTCGTGGCGATGGGTGCGATCACGGTGGGCGGTCCATGGGAAGGCCACGGTCAGTGCTTTTCTGTCCGTGGGCTTTTTGGCGTGTACGCCTATCCTCCCACGCTGTCATCCTGATCCCGCCTTGCGGGGGAAGGATCTGCATTTGTTCTTTTTTCCTGCGTGATGCAAAACATCTCAGTGTCCCCGGCGTTCTACGGGAACTGCAGATTCTTCGGTCGGTCGCCGCGGCCGAAGGTCCGCCGATCTTAACGGCGGAGGAGTCAACGAAGCCCCTGGGCTCCCGTATTTCGGACCTCCGGGCCCGGGCCCGCCCGCGTTGTCATCCTGAGCGCTAGCGGAGGGTCTCTGCAGTGCGCTCATCCAGTGGAAAAGAGCGTCTGCGATCCAATGCCGGGATTCTCTGCGGAGTTTAGCCTGAGCGAAATGACAAGGATCCTTCTCCCGCAAGGTGGGATCAGGATGACAACTCCCCGGGCAGGGGAGTTCCCGGACGGGGTTGTGCCTTCCAGTTCATTTTCGGGCTACCGGTAGCCCAAAAGCGACGTACCCCGACCTACCACATCCCACCTGCGACCACTTGTGGCGATATAAGGTTACCGCTACACACTTTTCTGCCTGCCGGTAGCCCAAATCGTGAAGCTAGGACTTGACATTACCCCCGCGATTATTGCTACACTAGAGCAGGGGCTAGGTGTTGGGGGCTGGGGACTCGGGGCGGAGAGAGCAGGGAACAGGTGACAGGTGACAGGGAAGAAACACGAACGAGTTTGGGGTACGAAGTCAAAGCCTGCGGCGCTCGACGCAATACTCCGGACGCCGGACATCGGACTTTCCTTGCAGTGGACCCCCGCCTTCGCGGGGGCGACGAGGGAGACAATGCTCTCGCGGGACCCCCGGTTAGTGGACCCCCGCCTTCGCGGGGGCGACACCGCAGAGCCTCCGGACGGACGTATCTGCTCGGGATGAACTGCTATCCTACAATGTTGATGAAAAATAAGGTGCTTAGCGACGGCGCGCGGAAATTTCGCATGACCTGGGCACAAAACCAACTTACTGAAATGCAAGCATTTAGTCGGGTTGAGGTTCGGACGGGGCAGCGCGAAAAAAAAGGATGTTAATAACGACGAGCGAAGCCAGAATGTCCTTTAGAATCAGCAGCGGATTTTGGATATCCTGTTATATCCTAGACGGATAAGGAGTTATCTAAATACGTGATAACGTCAATAGGTTCAATATGTTATGAAGAAAAGCACGGGCGCCTGTTGCGGTATCCTACGATGTTGCTGAAAACAAGCTAGTTAGCAGCGGTATCCTACAATGTTGGTGAAAAAAAAGGAGTTAGGGTTTAGGAGTCAGGATTCAGAAACAAGACCAAGTCCCGGGTTCGAGGTTGGGAGGCGAAGTGCTTTTCCCGACTTTGTCGGGACTCGCACACGGCGCTCGCTGCCCACTGCGTTCTGCTTACTACCTACTGCCCCCGTCCGGGGTCGGGTGATCGGGTGATCGGGTGATCTAACATCACCGGCTTGCCCGTCCGCAAAAACTCCTTGACCGTTCGGGTGGTTGGGCGAAAACTGGAAGCTGGGGACTGATTTCTTCATGGCGGAAGACTGTTCACGCACTGCCGACGTGCTGGTTGTCGGCGGTGGCATCATCGGCTGCTCGGTCGCGCTGCGCCTGGCGCAGGCCGGACTGAGCGTCATCGTGCTCGATCGCGGCGAACCCGGCGCAGAAGCAAGCTCCGCGGCGGCGGGCATGCTCGCGCCGCAAGGCGAAATGGTCGAGCCCCGGGCCTTCTCAGACCTCTGCATGACGAGTCGAAGTCTTTATCCGCGCTTCGCGGCGGAGATCGAAGAACTGGGCGGCCATCACGTGGGATATCGCAGCGACGGCTCACTGCGCGTGGCGCTCGACGAAAAGCAGCAAGAGGAACTCGCCGAGGTCCACCGCCAGCAAACCGCGCAGGGCTTTTCACTCCAGCCACTCACGGCCGCGGAGGTCCACGAGCGCGTCGCGGGGCTTTCCCCGCAGATTCGC
>JAIQEZ010000201.1 GCA_020073545.1 Terriglobia bacterium
GTATAGGGGTGAAGCCCCGAAGGGCCTTCAGGAAGGGACCGAATCGTCTGCGGGAAAGCGCGGGATCGAAAGCCCGGCCATCGCCGAACAGTTGATGGAGGAAGTCTGCGGGCGGGAAAACTGCAAGCAGGCATTGAAGCGAGTCAAGGCCAACAAGGGAAGTGCTGGCGTGGATGGGATGACCGTCCAGCAGTTGCCAGAGTTTCTGAAACAGCATTGGCCAGCGATCCGGGAACAGTTGTTGAGCGGGACCTATAAACCGCAGCCGGTGAGGCGGGTGGAAATCCCCAAACCGGACGGAGGGGTACGAAAGCTTGGTGTCCCGACGGTGTTGGATCGATTCATCCAGCAGGCGGTGATGCAGGTGCTGCAAGGCAGATGGGACCGGACGTTTTCCAATCACAGCTACGGGTTTCGGCCCGGACGCTCGGCGCATCAGGCGGTGGAACAAGCGCAGCAGTATATCGCGGAAGGCTATCGCTGGTGTGTGGACTTGGATCTGGAGAAATTCTTCGACCGAGTTTCGCATGACAAACTGATGGCCAGAATGGAAACCAGGGTCGATCGGCGACTGCTGACGTTGATCCGGGCGTTTCTGAAGGCCGGGGTGATGGAAGGCGGGCTGGTGAGTCCGGTGGATGAGGGGACGCCGCAAGGCGGACCATTGTCACCCTTGCTCAGTAATATCGTGCTCGACGAGTTCGACCGGGAGTTGGAGCGGAGAGGTCTCCGGTTCGCGCGGTACGCGGACGACTGTAATGTGTACGTTCGTAGCCGGCGGGCAGGGGAGCGAGTGATGGAGAGCATCACGCGATTCATCACGGCGAAACTCAAACTCAAGGTGAACGAGCAGAAGAGTGCGGTGGCACGGCCATGGGAGCGGAAGTTTCTGGGCTTTAGTTTCACTGCGAATCGGGAACCAAAGCGGCGCATTGCGCCGAAAGCGGTGCTCCGGTTCAAAGAGAAAGTCCGGGAGCTGACGCGACGGACGCGAGGCGTGAAAGTGGAGAGAATGGCCGAGGAGTTGGGCCGTTATCTTCGCGGCTGGCTTGGCTATTTCGGCCAATGTCAGACGCCTTCGGTGTTGCAAGGTCTTGAGGAGTGGACCAGGCGCAGGTTACGATCTGCAATCTGGAAGCAGTGGAAACGGGGCCCGGTACGATTCGCGGAACTGCGGAAACGGGGAGTGGGTAAAGACCTCGCCGCTCAAACGGCGGGCAGCGCTCACGGCCCGTGGAGGTTGGCGGACAGCCCGGCTCTGGCCTTTGCACTGCCCAATGCCTATTTCGACTCGCTCGGGATTCCGAGATTGACTGGCGGCCGATAGCTCAACCCGCCGAACCGCCCGGTACGGACCCGTACGCCGGGTGGTGTAACAGGGAAAGCGGGCGACCGCCTACCTATGTTCATTTTGGACCTTATTTTGGACCTTATGTTTTCCGAGAACGCTGTGGACCCTGTTGGACCTTATAGGGCCGCTCCGGGCCGGAAACATTGCTTACTTGAAAGCAACGTCGTCGATTGGGCCTCGCTCCCGAAATTCGGTAGTGGGTCAGTTTCAATTTTTCTAGGCTTGACAGCGGGGGTCGTCCTGCCATACTGAAGGCATCATGCCTGAGCAGTCAAAGAAGCGCATTCCCCGCCCGCGCGACGTGAACCAGCGGGCTTTTCAGATCGTCCAGGAAGCCACTGGCCAAGCTCCCAAGTTTACGCCTGGCGAAGCGACCGAAGAGGATCTTCGCAAGAACCCGCACGCCGTTGCCCTCGGACGCTTGGGCGGGATGAAGGGAGGCCCGGCCAGGGCCGCTAAACTGTCACCCAGGAAGCGGTCGCAGATCGCAGCGAAGGCGGCAAAGGCGCGGTGGGGGAAGCGGGCTCCCAAATGAATAGTGCACGAGTGGTAGATTACGGCACCTTCCAAAGCGTTGTGCGCAGCCTAATACGGATGATCATCAATGCACAGAAGGAGGCCGCGATTGCCCAAACTCTTGCTCTAGTCGCGGCTCCTTCTCTTCCAGAAGCCACGCGTCAACAAGTTCGGCAGGAGATAGGCCAGGGTTACGATGACTTAATGCGCTCAGTCGAAGAAGCGCCTGTCGATGACGTTCTTGAATTGCTTCGACGTTTTCAAGGTACTGTTCAATAACCTGCCTCAGATCGTTATCCATCGTGGTGTAACTTTCCTCTTGCTTTCTATGCTTGACCGGTCCAGAATAGAAGTATGAACCGACTAAGCGCTGCGAAACGTGCTCAAGTGGTTGCTGCTTTAGTGGAAGGTAACTCCGTGCGTTCGACGGTTCGAATGACCGGAGTTGCCAAGAATACGATTACCAAACTGCTTGTCGAGTTGGGTGCGGCCTGCTCGTCTTTCCTTGATCATGCGCTGGTGAACTTGCCGTGCAAGCGGGTTCAGTGCGATGAAATCTGGAGCTATGTCGCAGCCAAAGAGAAGAATGTCACTCCCGAGATGGCTGGAGCGAAGTTCTGCGGTGACGCGTGGACGTGGATCGCGCTGGACGCCGACTCCAAGCTGATCTGCTCATGGTTGGTTGGCAAACGCGATCCTGAATGCGCCCAGGAATTCATTAAGGACCTCGCGGGACGGCTCGCCCATCGCGTACAGTTGACTACTGACGGCCTGCGCCTGTATCTAACGGCAATAGCAGATAACTTCGGCTCCGAAATTGACTACGCCATGCTCGTGAAGATCTACGGCAACGATCCAGAGGCAGAAAAGCGTTACAGCCCTGCCGTCTGTACTGCCTGCAAGAAAGAGAACAAGATCGGCGACCCCAATCCGAAGGATATTTCAACCAGCTACGTGGAGCGCCAGAATCTCACGATGAGAATGCACATGCGTCGGTTCACCCGATTAACCAACGCTTTCTCTAAAAAGCTTGAGAATCATACCGCGTCCGTTGCAATCCACGTCATGTATTACAATTTCTGTCGAATTCATCAAACGCTGCGGGTTGCGCCTGCGATGGCTGCGGGTCTCACTGGAACACTATGGTCCGTTTACGATCTGGTCACTCTACTCGAAGCCAGCACTGCAGAGCAAGCGGCCTAGCGATTGGTCGCTTGCTGGCGGAGAGCGTCCCGAAGTTCCCGATGAGGCGCGCCGTGTTTAGACCACTCCGAACGGGCATCCTGTAAATAGTTCGTGAACCTTCGTACCATGTTCCTGAAGGACTCCGCGTCGAGCGTCGCATCTGCGATAGTTAGCAGCAGGTCTGTTGCGCGCCTTTGATGCTCAAGGGCGAGCGGTTCCGACTGGTTGACATCGTAAGGCACGATGCCTGAGACAAAGCCCTGGCCAATAACTACAAACTGGGACTTCCCGCCGACCCCATCGACATGTTGCTTTGTTGCTGCCAATGCAAGGATGCCAAGCACTGCCAGCTCATCGACCGTAAGATTGTTGCGGTAGGAAGGTTGAACTACATATCTGGCCAAATGCCGCCCAGCGCCTACGCAATCGAACGTGTCAACCGGTGCAAGAACCGTCCGAGTGCTCGCGAATAGTTGAGGGACCTGCTTGCCTGCCGCTACGCCGACCAGCAGGCTAAACCTTGCGTCATCCCTTTCCTCGTAGGGCCGGGCGTCAACGGATGACTCATAGCTCGTCTTTATTATCGGCTTGATCAGTCTCAGAATGTCCTGGACGGCGAGGCGCTTCCGCTGTGTGGCGGATAGCGCATCTCTACAGGCTTCAACTACGTCTCTGGCATTCGCGGAATTGCCGGCAACGGCGAAGCACGCTGCGGCGTATCTGCCCGTCCAGCTAAAGATCTTGTCGCGATACTCTTTGGTATAGCCGTCTGTCCACAGCGTATCCGCGCAAAGCAGTATTCCATCGGCCGCCACGAAACCCGCCGCGATTGTCATGATCGTGCTCCTTGAAGTGGGAATTCTCCAAGGATACACCTGCTTGAGCGGTCGCGGAGGACGTTGGAACCGTGGAATGAATGGCGAGAAGCCCGCGCTCATAAAACCCAGGATCGCGCAAGCCAACGTCCTACCGGCAGGCACGGTTACGGAGAACTGTCAAATTGAAACTGACCCACTACCGGATTTTTGAACCTTAAAAGGCAGATTTCCGTACATAATGGAAGAGAGATGTCATGGCCGCCCCCAAGAAACGCTCTATCTATTGGATTTTGCTGGCTTTGCTTCCGCTGATCGCGGGTATTGGATTCTTCTCCGTGCGGGCGCTCAGCCGCACCCCCACCAGCATCGATCCCGAAAAACTGGCCCGCGTGGAAAAGATGGATCTGGCGCGCTCAGTAGTAGCGACCGGCAAAATCGAACCGACAACCAAGGTCGAGATCAAGTCGAAGGCCAGCGGAATCATCCTGAAGTTGCCCGTGAACGTCGGCGACACGGTGCACCAGGGACAGGTGATCTGCGAACTGGACCAAAATGATCTTCTTCCCAAGTTGCGCCAGGCGCAGGCGGCTCTGGCGGTGGCCGACGCACAGCTCAAAAGCGCGCAGGCGGATTACGAGCGCAACAAGGTGGAAGCCGCCGGTCCGGATGTTCCGTTCCTGAAGAAAGACATGGAGCGGGCGCATGAGCTGTTCAAGGAACTGCTGATCCCGCAGATGACCCGCGACGAAACCGAAAAGAACTATCAGCTCGCTGTGAACCGGCAGCAGCAGGCCATCGTGAACCTGGGCGTGGCCCAAGCCGCCATCCGCAAAGCGGAGGCGCAGGTAGAGCAATTCAAAGCGCAGTTGTCCCAGTCGGAAGAGGACCTGCGCAATGCCACCATTGCCTCGCCCATCGATGGCGTAGTGCTCTCGCGCGACCGCGAGGCAGGCGATGCGGTGAGCTCCATTCTAACGATGGGCTCAGGTGCGACCCTGATCATGACGCTTGGCGATCTGCGGGAAGTCTACGTGAAGGGCAAGGTAGATGAGAGCGACATCGGAAAGGTGTACCTCGGCCAGCCCGCCCGTATCACCGTGGAATCGTACAAAGACCGGGGGTTCACAGGCAAGGTGACGAAGATCTCGCCCATGGGCGTGGAAAAGGATAACGTCACGACATTCGAGGTGCGCGTCTCGATCTCCAATGAATCACGGAAACTGATGGCCGCCATGACGGCAAATGCCGAGATCGTTTTGGAAGAACGCAAGGGAGTGTTCACGATTCCCGAAGGGGCCATTCTTTACAAGAAGGACCGGTCGCTGGAAGTCGAGATCCCGGACGAACTTGCCAAGGCCGGGCGGCGGCGGGTGCCGGTGGTGGCCGGCATCAGCAACGGATCGAAGACGCAGATCGTTACGGGCCTCAAGGAAGGACAACAGGTCGTTCTGCAATGAGGAGAAGAAAAAGTCAAAGGTCAAAAGTCAAAAGTCAAAAATAGGCAGGTGGCTTCGCACCTTTGATTGCGCCTTCGGCGCTGGGGCGCTGCCGCACATCAAGAACAGCGGCGCAGCCGCTCACCCGATCACTTTTGACTTTTGACCTTTGACTTTTGACTTTTGACTTTTTCTT
>JAIQEZ010000202.1 GCA_020073545.1 Terriglobia bacterium
AACGCCGCCAAGATCCAACTTCCGGCGAACTGGTTTAGGCGATGCGAGTTTCCCCTCATCCTTGCCATTCCAAAGACGGGCAATCCACCCATTCCTTGTAGTCTCCCGGCTCCGTACAATATATTCGCAAAAACTCTTCCGGGGATTTCAAAACAAGCTTTTGCATTCATCGAGAGCGTGCAGCCGTACTACGGAGTTGGGGAGGTTAACAACTGTCTGAGATTTCTTGCTGAACTCTCAAATATCGACAAGCACAGACACTTGAATGTCATACATGGTCGTGTTCGTAAAACGTATACAATTAGATTCGCCAGTGGGTTGGTAAGCAGCGGAAGTCAGGCATTGGATCATGGCGGAAATCTTCCACGGGAAATCGGTTGGAGTGAATCTGATCGTCCCGTGTATGTGCACAGGCGATTGCGAGCATTTGTAACCTTTGAGGAAAAAGGCATTTTGGGAGATGCAAGCACTCTCCCCATGGATTACTTGTTGCAATTGATTTTGAAACAGATCAAGACGGTTATCATTCCTGCATTCGGCAAATTCACCAAGAAACATTAATTACCAGTTGACGGGGCGGGCTGGCGCAGACGGTCGCCTTTTAGCGCCTGCGCCAGCCTATTTGATGCCCATCGTGGGCACTCTGAGCAGGGCACCTACATTGACTCCAGGCCGGAACCAGTCAACGGTTTCGGCTGCCGTGGCACGAATCGACCTAGGCTGGTACGTTCCACGGTACCCGATTATCTTCAACAGAATCCTGACGAGAAGATCATGAAGGTGGAGGATGAAACCCAACACTTCCCCCACAGGGGTTGCGGGAGAATCAAGATCAAGGTAACCCTCGTGGAATACTGCTCCGCGATAATACGACAGCAATCGAACCCAGTTACGACCTCCAGGGCCGGGATGGGTTGCGTAATAGGGCTCAAGGACGTCTAAATCCAGCAGTCCAAAGTGGCCCGTCAGCTTCCTGAGTGCGAGGCCAAAATCCTGCTCCTTCTGTGCTGCCGAGCGAGTTCGTTCGGCGATCCTCAACACTTGTTCGCGGCCTGGGTCGATCATGGTGCCCGCTATCTTTTGAATATCCGCGCCGGCAGTGGAAAGGACGCCTTCAACTGCATTTTTCGATCCAGGGGCGAAGCCGTCCGTAAGGTCCTGTTTGCTGAAACCATAGCGTTTACAGAGGCATTCAAGGGCGCGAATTAGGTGAGCGAGTTGGTCATCAATACTGAGGCCAGGTAAGCCAGCCCTAAAGCAATGCCTCAAAGCAATTGAGAAGAATGGCTCCCTTGCCTCTGCCGACGACAGAGCAGTAGTGAGGAACTCCCCGTTACACCAGTGAATTGCCTCCTGAATGGCACCATAGCCCTCGACAGAGCGCTGAACTTGATTGATAGCGAAGTGCAACCTCCGCGCAAGCCGACCATTCTCATCACGGACTTCGATCCACGGCGTACCGACACGGCTTCCGGATGCGAGATCGAGTAATCGCAAGAAGACATTCAGAAACCAGCCCCAAGGATCGGTCATGGCGGGGTCGGCAATTGGAACTACTGCGACTGCGGTCAGTACCGTTTCGCCGCTCCAGGGCTTGATCCCCACCCCTCCCTCATCGACACTCGGGAGTTGCTGGATAAAAGCCATTTCCCCATTGACTTGAAACGTGATGCACCTCGTCGTATCAGAATCCACGCCGCCCGGAACACACAAAGGGTGCCCCCGTAGCACTGTGGAGAGTTTCGGGGACTCAGAGACAAAGCCAGAAAGTGGGAGAACCATGAATTTCTCTCGCGCCAAGGCGTCAACCGTGTACTCCGATTTCATGGGGGTGAGTCGCAAAGTTAAGGGCGTGTCGGGTGACATGTCCGAGAATCTGTATTCCCAGCTTGGTGCGCTTTTAAACACCCCTTCTTTCGCCTTAACCGTCACTCGCGCCCTGTTCGGGGCGCCACCTCCAAGCGAAATAATTTGTACCCCATCGGGTAGTGTCTTTGACCCAAGTTGGATCGCTGCTAGGTCGAAACCTTCCAGGATGGCCGGGATGGAGTGCTCAACCGTAATCTCTACAACAGGTCGACCGTATTCGTCAGGCCCCACGGAAGCCGGGCCGAAAAACTCGGCGTGGGGATCTTCAAAAACCACTTCTGCAGGTCCTGAGTAGTCGTAAGCCGTAGTAAACCAGCTTGAGTTAATCATCTATACCCTCGCAGGAGAGAGAATCATCGGGTGCCGCAGAACATTCTGATTATCTCACTCGCACCCGAGAACAATCCACGTGCCCGTATAACGGGCTATCCGTAGAAGTGCCCTGCGGCCGCGCACCTGGAATCATACCGGAACGCAAAAAGCCGCAGAGAAATCGCGGCTAAGCAATCAGTAGCGGGTAGCAACTGTCACTGCACACGTGACCGCGGGCTTTTCCTTCGATGACGAACTGAAACCCCTGCACCTGAATCCCGTGGGCAAGGCGGGATGCGTGCAGCCGTCGGAAGATTGGCGGTGGTCGAATGATAACCGTTTGGCTGGGGAGAAGGCGACGATAGCGGGACCCCCATTCCGGTCAACGACGTGCGGTTGCCGTAACGGTATCGGGCATGAGAAGATCCCCCGGTCAGGACGGTATCGATGGTGGTTACTCGCTGTAAGGAAATTGCTCAGCCCCAAAGGGGCGTCCTATCACAGCCCAGGCCAAGGGCCTGGGATTCAAGGAGCGGTTATACCCAGAAGCCCTGAAGGGGCGCGCTACTAAATCGCCCTTTCAGGGCTCGGACGTTGAAATGGATTGGCTTGTTAACCCAGGCCAACGGCCTGGGTCAGGAGTCCAAACCCATTCCAGACCGCAAGCCCTGAAGGGGCGGGATAGGTGAATCGGCATGCCCCAATCGCTCTCCCAACTCTACGTTCATCTCGCGTTCAGCACCAAGCATCGCGAGCCCTTGCTTCTGGCGCCGCTGCGGGCGCAGATGCACCCCTACCTGGCCACCGTGCTCACGAATTTGGGCTCGCCGGCCATCAGGGTGGGAGGCACCAGCGACCACGTTCATGCTCTCTTTCGCCTTTCGAAGAATACCTCCCTGGCGGAAATCGTGGAGGAGATCAAGACGAGTTCCTCCAAATGGATCAAGACTAAAGGAAGAGCCATGGCATCTTTCCATTGGCAGAGCGGTTATGGAGGCTTCTCGGTGAGCCCGGCGGATGTGGAGGAGGTGACGGAGTACATCGCGCAGCAGGAAACACACCACCGGACCGTGAGTTTTCAGGAAGAGTATCGGAGGTTACTGGAGAGCCACGGGGTTGAATACGACGAGCGCTACGTCTGGGACTGAACGCGGACTTCGTATCTCGCCCTTACAGGGCTCAGGGTCAGAATTGGCCGTCTGTTGACCCAGGCCTTCGGCCTGGGCTGCGATAGGTCGCCCCTTCGGGGCTCGGAGTTCGAGGGATCGCTCCGTGGACCCAGGCCGTTGGCCCACCATTAAGATCGGCAAGCTCAGGGCAAGCTTTTCGCGGGAATGACGGTGATGGCGGGGGCAGATTGGACGGTTAGTCCCCAATCCCCTGCGTTCGGGCTGCTTCCCACGCCAGCATGGCTTTTTTCCGAGCTGCGCCCCAGTGGTAGTCTCCGATCGCTCCCACCTTGCGAATGACGCGATGGCAGGGAATGAGAAAGGCGACGGGGTTCTTTCCTACGGCTCCGCCGACGGCGCGCGCTGCTCCTGCCTTGCCCAGGGAGGCAGCAAGGTCTTCGTAGGAGGTCACCGCACCGATGGGGATCTTGAGGAGGGCTTCCCACACCTTGACCTGGAAGTTGGTGCCCCGCAGGACCAAGGTGATGGGTTGATTCCCATTTTCCCTATCGCCGTCAAAAATACGGCTGGCATAGGGCTGCGTCAGCCGCGAGTTTTCGTGAAAACGGGCCTCTGGCCAGCGCTTCTGGAAGTCACCGAGCGTCCGCCCGCGCTCACCCTTGGCAAGGAATCCCAGACCGCAGATACCCCGCGCGGTCACCGCGAGCAGGCACTCCCCAAAAGGACTCGGATGAAAGCCATAGCTGATGCTGAGCCCCGCACCTTGGGCTTTGAACTCGCCTGGTGTCATAGCCTCAATGTTGACGAACAGGTCATGGAGCCGCCCGGGACTCGACAGGCCCGCGTCGTAAGTCGCGTCGAGCACGCTGTGCGATCCGCCGAGCAGTTTCTTGGCATGCGCCAGAGTCAAGAATTGAATGAAACGCTTGGGACTGATGCCGGCCCATCGACGGAACAAGCGGTGGAAGTGATATTCGCTCAGGTGCACGCTCCGCGCCACCTCGCGCAGATCCGGTTGGCGGCGATAGTTTTCTTCCAGGAAGAGAATGGCCCGTTCGATTCGGGAGTAATCTTCGACTCTGGTCTGCATGGCTTTCGGCTCCTCCATTCGACTCTGCTCCATCTTGCAGGGAGTTCAAGAGTTGAGCAACCCGAATCTTGCTTTTGAAGCCCTGCGTGCCCAGGTCTGTCGATTTGGAAGGTCCTGAATCGGCCTCATTCCGTGCCCGTGTGGGTCTGCGGATCGGACATAGCCTTCACCTGATCGCAAGAAACGGGCGCAGGCGAGACTCCGTTCCCTCCGATCCCCATCACCTGCTCTTCGTCGATGGTCGGAAGCCCTTCCGTGTCAGGGGCCACCGCCCCGGGTCGTGGACGATGGGAGAGGATCAGCGCGACCGCGGCAACAATGGTGCCCGTGGCCAGCAACTCGCGTGCGGAAAGTGATTCTCCACCGAACGCCCAGCCAATAAAGACGGCCACGATCGGATTGACGTAGGCATACGTCGCGACGCGCGCTGTGGAGACTACACCCAGCAGCCAGATGTAGGCCGTAAAACCCAGGAGAGAACCAAACCCGATCAGATAGCAGAGTCCGGCGGTGGAACGCAGGGCGATCGCTTGCCAGTGCAGTTGCTTACCCTCTCCGGCCAGAAACCCCAGCACGATGAGCATCGCACCCCCTGCCAACATTTCCATCGCCGAAGCCAGGAACGGCGAGGCGGGAAGCTTCGCACCGCGCGAGTAGAGCGAGCCCACGGACCAGGAAAGCGCGCCGAACATCAGAACACCTGCGCCGAGCAGGTCCACGCGCGAGCTTCCCCAAAGCTTCGCAGGGCCAACCAGGATTCCCAGGCCCGCCAGTCCGATCCCCAGGCCGCCCACGACACGACCCGTCAGGCGTGCACCGTCTTTTCGCAGGCTGTCGAGCAGGACCATCCAGATGGGAATCGTTGCGAGCAGGATGGCTGCCAGGCCGGACGCCACGCGCTGCTCGGACCAGACCAGCGAGCCATTTCCACCTAGCAGTTTGCTGAAAAAGTCTGATTTTTTGCTTTACTAAGCATATTAATTCGGGTATAACTCGTATTGCTTATTCTAAATGGAATACGAGGAGAAATCCCATGCGTGGTGAAGACCTTCAGCAAAGTGCTTTGTTTAGTTACCTTTCTCCCGAGCAG